>NZ_JBHWDV010000022.1:22878-128484 GCF_042734445.1 Streptomyces sp. NPDC059649 | reverse complement strand
GTCGTTTGGGGGGGCGGGGGCGCGGGGGGGGGGCCCCCCCCCCCCCGGACCGGTGGTGCGGTGGATGCCCCGGATCAGGGGGCGACGGACACCGCCTCGGCCCGCTCGGCGGCCGGCCGGTCCGCGACCACGCGCTCCGCCAGATGCCCGAAGACCAGCCCGAAGGCGGTCCACAGCACCAGCTGGACGGCGAGCGCCGACAGCCGGAACTGCCACAGCAGCGTGGCGGAGAAGTCCGCGGGCACCTCGTTGACGACCGGCAGGAACGCATGGGCGAGCCCGACGGTGACCACGAAGGCGGCGACGGCGGCCACCGTCGCGTACCAGTTGCCCAGCTTCGGAGCCAGCCGCCGGCCGAGGATCGTGGCGGCGACGGCCAGCAGGATGCCGAGCAGCATCATCAGGAAATACAAGGCGGTGCGCTTACCGATGGTGTCGGGGTCACCGACCGACGGCGGATTGGCCGGGTACTTCAGGAACGGCACGACATAACCGGCCACCAGCGCCGCCCCGGAGAGCAGCAGGGCCGTGGCGCGCGCCCCGAACCGGCCGATCCGCCCCAGCGCGAAACAGAAGGCCAGCGCGGCGATCCCGCCCAGCGCCACGCCGTAGACCAGGACGCCGGTGGCGAGGCCGGCCGTGGACTGCAGTCCACGGCTGACCACTTCCATCTCGTGTTCGTGGCTGTGCGCCTCCTCGAAGGCGATGGCCGCGTCGATCCGCGGTTCGCCCAGCACGTAGGCGACGAGGAGCGCGAACCCGCCGGCGGCCAGACCGGCGAGCATGCCGCGCACCAGCAGGGTTCTGACGGTGAGGGAGTTCATGGCTGCGGTCGCCCGGTCAGTGGCAGGGGAAGCCGAGGAGGTGGCGCCCGTCGTGCAGCCATTCGTGGACTTCCGAACCGGACAGCAGCGAGGTGGCGCCCTGCTCCGCGCCGACGAAGTACAGCAGGACCAGCATCAGCACACCGGCGAACAGTGCCCAGGGGGCGATCGTCTTGAGCGGGAGCGGGGCGGGGGTGGCGCCGGCGGCCGGCGGTGCGATGGTCTGAGCCATGGCAGGACCTCCTGTTGGGGGGAACTCGCGTCCCCGGTAAATGGGAGTGCAGAACGACATGCGGGTCTGGCTCGTCCGGTACCGGCCCCTGGCGGGCTGATAAAAAACCGGACATACAGTGGCGCGACCGCGCCGGGATCCCACCGGCTTCCGTCATGCCGTCGTCAAGCACCGGGAAACGTACCGCGATCCGGCCACCTGGCCAAGACCGTACGGGGGGCGGACGGGTGCGGAACGGGGGCGCATCGACCGTCAACTCCCTTGTCGCAGCGGTGAGTTGGAGTCCGAGGAGAAGGAGAGAAGAGAGCATGACAACTCGGGTGATGCTGGTCTCACCGGCCGCGGGTGACGCCCAGCGCGCGGTGCGCTTCGACGACGACTTCCCGCCGCACGCGGCCGGACTGCGGCGGGCCCGGGCCGCCGCGGGCGTGCTGCCGGCCGCCGACCGGGTCTTCACCTCGCCCTCCGTGCGCTGCCGGCGCACCGCGGAGGAACTCGGGCTGCCGGCCGGGCCGGTGCCGGAGCTGGCGGGCTGCGCGATGGGGGAGTGGCGGGGGCGAACCCTGGCGGAGGTGGCCGAAACGGAACCGCTCGCGGTCTCCGCCTGGCTGTCCGATCCGGACTTCGCCGGGCACGGCGGGGAGTCGCTGCGGCAGCTCTGCGACCGGGTCGCGGGCTGGCTGACGCGAGCGGCGCTGGAGGCCGGGCGGGTGGTGGCGGTCGTGGAACCGGACGTGGTGCGGGCCGCGGCGGTGTGTGCGATGAGGGTGCCCGCGGACGTGTTCTGGCGGCTGGACGTGGCGCCGCTGACCGTGACGGAGCTGAGCGGACGGGGCGGCCGCTGGAATCTGGGGCTGGGCCGGGCGCTGGACCGCGGGGCGGGGAGCTGACCGGCGGGAAGCCGGCCGTGCGCCGGGGGGAGGCCGGTCGCGCCCCGGCGAGAAGCTGACCGTACCCCTTCAAAATTCATCGGTCGCTTCATCTACACATAAAGGCGACATAAGCGCAGAATGAATCCGTGGCCCGATGCCACGCGATAACGGCCAGGCTTGCGAGCGAAGGAGGCGAGTCGCATGGCCGACGTCTCACACCCCAGGGGAGATCTCGCAGGTCACCCCGACGCTTCGGAGATGCAGGCCCGATACGAGCGGGTGCTCGGCGGGCGTGATGTGGTACTTGTCGACGGTCCGGTCTTCCTCGTCGGCCTGTACTGCGCCGTCTCGCCGTGGATCGTCCATTACGCGCTGGCGCAGCCGGCCCTCATGGCGCACAACCTCATCGTCGGGATCGCGATCGCCCTGCTGGCGGTCGGCTTCACCACGACCCCGGCGCGGATGTACGGCCTGAGCGGCGCGATGTGCGCGATCGGCGTGTGGATGATCATCGCGCCCTGGATCGTGGGCCGCGGCGCGGACGCGGGCGTCATCTGGAACAACATCGTCATCGGTGCTCTGACGTTCCTGCTGGGCGCCTTGTGCGTCACCGCGGCATCGAGGCGCCGCACCACCGCCACCTGAAGGCGCCTCCCTGAGGTCGCACGAGTGACCGCCGGTCCGCCTGCCCCACCCCGGGCAGGCCGGCCGGCGGCCGTGTGCCACCCCCGGGCCGGCTACCGGCGCCGCCCGCGCCTGCCCGCCGAGGGGCGCCCGCCCTCTCTCGGAAGATCGAGGCGGGCCCCGCCCCGGCCGGCCGAAGCGCCGCGCCCGGATACGTCCCCACCTGCGTTGTCGTGTCCTGCCCGGCCCTGCCCTGCCCGTAACGCCGTTGGCCGCGCCGGCGCTCCCCGGCCGCCGCGGAGGCAGGCATGCGCCAACCGGACAAAGCCGGTTAAATCGATCGTGTGGGGCAGGGGCCTTGGGACCGCCGCCGCCCCGGAGAGGGAGCGCCCCGTGACCGCTGCACCCGTCGATGACCACGAAGACTTCGCCGACGCCGACCGCGGCTTCATCGCCGAGCTCGACCCGCCGCGGATCACCACGGACGACGGCCGGCCGGTCTGGGACGCCACGGCCTACGCATTCCTGGCCCAGAACTGCCCCGACACCGCCCACGAGGGCCTCTGGCGGCAGGGCCGGCTGGTCGGCCGCCAGGGCCTCTACGAGGTCACCGACGGCATCTACCAGGCCCGCGGCCTGGACCTGGCCCATATGACCCTGGTCGAGGGCGACCACGGCGTCATCGTCGTCGATCCGCTGCTGTCCGCCGAGACCGCCGCCGCGGCCCTGGAGCTCTACCGCAAGTACCGCGGCGACCGGCCGGTCACCGGGCTGATCTACACCCACTCGCACGCCGGGCACTTCGGCGGCGCCCGCGGCGTCGTCCCGGCCGGGCACCACCCCGTACCGGTCCTCGCCCCGGCGGGCTTCCTCGCCCACGCGGTCGGCGAGCACCTCTCCGCCGGACCCGCGATGTCCCGCCGCGCCGCCTTCACCTACGGCACCGCGCTGCCGAAGGGACCGGACGGCCAGATCGGCTGCGGGCTGGGCACCACCCGGTCCACCGGCACCCGCACCCTGATCCCGCCGACCGTGGACATCACCCGCACCGGCCAGGAGGAGATCCTCGACGGCGTCCACCTCGTCTTCCAGCTCACCCCGGACGCCGAGGCCCCCGCCGCGATGAACTTCGGCTTCCCCGCCCACCAGGCGCTCTGCCTGGCCGAGAACGCCACCCACACCCTGCACACCGTCCTGCCGCTGTACGGCGGGCCGGTCCGCGACAGCCGGGCCTGGTCCCGCCACCTCGACGAGGCGCTCGTCCTCTTCGGCGACGGAACGGAGGTCGCCTTCGCCTCGCACCACTGGCCGACCTGGGGCAAGGACCGCATCCGGGCCCTGCTCGCCGGCCAGCGCGACCTGTACGCCTATCTGCACGACCAGACCCTGCGGCTGCTCAACGCCGGCTGCACCGCTCCCGAGATCGCCGAGCAGCTGCAGCTGCCCCCGGCCCTCGCCCAGGTCTGGTCCCACCACGGCTACTACGGCTCGGTCAGCGACCACGTCAAGGCCGTCAGCCAGCGCTACCTGGGCTGGTTCGACGGCAACCCCGCCCACCTGTGGGAGCACCCGCCGGCCGAGCAGGCCCGGCGCTACGTCCACGCCCTCGGCGGCGTCGAGGCCACCGTCGACGCCGGCAAGCAGTACGCGGCCGACGGCGATCTGCGGTTCGCCGCGACCCTCCTCAACCACGCCGTCTTCGCCGAACCGGACAACCTGCGCGCCCGCCGCGCACTCGCCCAGGTCTACGAACGCCTGGGCCACGGCGCGGAGAACGCCGTCTGGCGCAACGTCTACCTCACTGGTGCGGGCGAACTGCGCGGCGCCCCCGCCGCCCGGGACGACACCCAGGACGCCACCGCCGCCCCCGACCTCGCCCGGGCGCTCACCGTCGACCAGCTGCTGGACTCGCTGGCCCTGCGCATCGACGGCCCGCGCGCCTGGTCGACCGCGCTCACCCTCGACCTCTACCTCCCCGACGAGGACCGCACCTGGCGGCTGACCCTCTCCAACGGCGCGCTCACCCACCGGTCTTCCCCCGGCGCCCCGGCCCCCTCCGCGGACGGCGTCCCCGACCTCACGCTCACCCTCACCAAGCCCCAGCTCCTCGACCTCCTCACCCCGCACGCCCCCGCCGGGGCCGCCCCGCCCACCGAACCCGGCCCGCTCCGCCGGCTCCTCGCCCTCGTCACCGCCCCGGACCCGGCGTTCCCGGTGGTCACCCCCTGACCCCTGCCGCCGCCGGTGTCCCCGCGTCAACCCCACGCCCCCCGGACCACCACGCCACCCCGCGCCACCCAGGGCGCGGCTGGGGCACACTGGCCCCGTGGCGAGCAGCATTCCCGAGGAATCGACCAGCTTCGTCGGACGGCGGAGCGAACTGCGGCGGATCGGCGACGCGTTGACGGCACATCGGCTGGTCACCCTGACCGGCCCCGGTGGCGTGGGCAAGACCCGGATCGCCGCCAGGGCGGCCAGGGCGGCGGCACCGCGGTTCCCCGACGGGGTCGGCTGGGCCGATCTGTGGCCGTTGCAGGGCGACGGGCTGCTGCTGGCCACCGTCTGCGACGCCGTCGGGCTCGCCGACCACACCGTGCGCACCCCGGCCGCCGCGCTGTGCTCCTGGCTCACCGACAAACGGCTGCTGCTGGTGCTGGATTCCTGCGAACACCTCGTGCCCGCCTGCCGGGACCTGCTCGGTGACCTGCTGACCGCGGCGCCCGGCGTGACCGCACTGGTCACCAGCCGGCAGCCGCTCGGCCTCGACGGCGAACGGGTCACCGAGATCGGCCCGCTGCCCTGCACCGGCGACAACGACGCCCTGGCCCTGCTCACCGACCGGGCCGGCACCGCCGCACCCGGCCTCGTCCTCACCGACCCCGCCCACGCGGCCACCGCGGACGGCATCTGCCGGCGGCTGGAAGGCATTCCGCTCGCCCTGGAGCTGGCCGGCGCGCAGATGGCCACCAGCTCCGTCGAGCGGATCGCGGAGCGGCTGGCCACCCGCTTCGACACCCTCGACACCGCCGGAGGGCTGCCCCTGCCGCCCCGCCACCGCACCCTGCGCTGCGCCATCGGCTGGAGCCACGAACTGTGCACCCCCCTGGAGCGGTTGCTGTGGGCCCGGCTCTCGGTCTTCCGCGGCACCTTCGACACGGAGTCGGCCGGGGCGGTGTGCACCGGCGGACCCCTCACCGCGCCCGAGGTGCGCACCGCCCTGACCGGACTGGCCGCCAAGTCCGTGCTCACCCGCGAGGGCGGCCGCTTCCGCATGCTCGACACCCTGCGCGAGTACGGCCGGATGTGGCTCGGCGAGCTCGGTGAGGCGTCCGCGATCGCCGACCGGCACGCCGCACACTTCGTCGACCACGGCCGCCGCGCCGAAGCCGGCTGGCTGGGCCCCGGACAGGTCGGCTGGTACCGCAGGGTCGCCGACGCGCACGTCGACCTGTGCACCGCACTGGACCACCTGCTGGTCACCGCCCCCGAGCGGGCCCAGGAACTCAGCGCCGCGGTCGGCTTCTTCTGGAGCTGCTGCGGCCATCTGCACGAGGCCCGCGACTACCTCTCCCGCGCCCTCGCCGCCGACGACCGGCCCGGCCGCGCCCGCACCCGGGCGCTGTGGGCGCTCGGCGTCGCCGTACTCCTCCAGGGCGATCTGCCGCAGGCCGAGGCCCTCGGGACGGAATGCGCGCGGGCCGCGAGGACGTCCCGGGACGCCGAGGCGGTGCTGGCGGCCGGCTATCTCCTCGGCCTCACCCACCTGATGGCCGGCCGCTCGATGTCCGCCCTGACCGTCACCGAGCAGGTCCTCGGCCCGCCGCCGGACGCCCCCTTCGACTCGCCGGGCCGGCTGCGCTGCCATCTCGTACGGATCTTCGCGCTCACCGGTCTCGGCAAGCTCGCCGAGGCCCGCGCCGAGGCCACCGCCCTGCGCCGCGGCTGCGTCGAACGCGGCGAGTACTGGACCCGCTCCTACACCGACTACCAGCTCTCCCTGATCTCGCTGTACCAGGGCCGGCCCGAGGAGTCCGCCGGCCACGCCCGGGCGATGCTCGCCGCCAAACAGGGCATCGGCGACAAGTTCGGCATCGCCCTCGGCCTGGACCTGCTCGCCGCCGCACTGGCCGCACAGGGCGCCGGCGCCGCGGCCGCCCGGGTCTACGGCAGCGGCCAGGCCCTCTGGCGCACCGTCGGCCACCCCCAGCGCGGCACCCCGGAACTGCGCGCGGTCCGCGAGGAGTGCGAGCGGCGGGCCCGCGCGGCGATCGGCGACCGGGCGTACGCGGAGGCCTTCCGGGAGGCCAGCGAGGAGCGCCCGGGCACCTCGCTGCCCCGGATCCTGGCCGGCGAACCGTGACCGCCGGGCCCGCGCCCGGTCACGCGGGCGGCTCACCGGCCAGCGCGTACAGCGTCTCGTAGGCGGTGGTGATCATCCGGCAGGTACGGCCGCGCCGGGTGGCCAGCGCCACCAGACCGGTGTGCGTGGCCGGGTGGAACCCGAGGAACGCCTGCTGACCGAAGGTCGCCCCGACGTGGAAGAGCAACGGCCCGCGCGGCGCCGGATGTTGGTACCACGTCAGGGTGTGGGTGTTGCGGCGCCGCCAGCCGCGCCGCAGCAACGGGACCTGGACGTCGCGCAGCGGCCCGGCCAGCGGCGTGCTCTCCGGCGAGAGGTGCGCCTCCAGATACGTGAGCAGATCGCCGGGCGTGGCCCGCACCGACCCGGCGGCCATGAACGCGCCCATGTCGGCACTGGCCACCGGCGTCACCCCGTTGGTCCGGTGCCCGACCGCGTCGGTACCGGTGGCGCCGGGCGCCAGCGTGGTCCCGGACAGTCCCAGCGGGCCCAGCACCCGGCCGGCGAGCAGCGCCGGATAGTCCTCGCCGGCGGCCCGGGACATCGCCGGACCGAGCAGCGCCAGCCCGAAGTTGGAGTACCGCCAGCGGGTGCCCGGCCGGTTCCGGGGCCGGGTGCGGGCGAAGGTCCGCAGCAGCCGCTCGGTGTCGTAGCGGGCGTAGCCGTTGGCGTACGGGTGCAGCAGCGCACCGGCGACCAGGTCGGCCGGGATCCGCGGCAGCCCCGAGGTGTGGGTGGCCAGATGCCGCAGGGTGATCCGGCGCGCCCGCGGATGGCGCAGCGGCAGCTCGGGCAGGTGGGCGACCAGCGGATCGTCCAGTGACAGCACCCCGGACCGGGCCAGATCGGCCAGCAGCAGCACCGTGAACGTCTTGGACAGCGAGCCGAGTTCGTAGCGCAGGGCCTGCCGCGGGGTGGGCGGGGCCAGCGCGGTGCCGCCGGTGACCACGGTCCGCAGGCCGCGCCGGGTCACCGCCAGCACCACGTCCGGCGCGTCGATCCGGGTGACCGCGTCGGCGAGGCGGTCGGCCGGCGGGCCACCGCGTGCCGCGGCCATCAGCGCGTGCCCATCAGCGCGCGCCCATCAGACCGCGGACATGGCCCGGGAGGTGGCCATCGCCGAGGCGAACGCGGCGACCAGGGTGGGGTGGTGCACCAGGTCGAAGACCCGCGCCGGATCGCCCTCCGGCATCCCGCGCTGGATCGGCATCGCGCCGCTGTCGGACTGCGCGGCGGCGTACCGCTCCCACAGCTCCGCGTCCAGCGTGGGCCGCGGCAGACACGCGTCGACGACCAGCAACTCGCCCAGCAGGTCCCAGTGTTCGAGGTCCGCCCAGTCCTCCGTCCAGGCCGGCAGGTACCGCGTGAGGTAGTCCGCGATGTCCGGGGGGATCCGTTCGGGCGCCTCGCCCCAGTTGGTGAGGTGGAAGACGGTGTGGGTCAGGTCGTAGGCGATGTGCAGCTGCACCGTCCACGGCTCGGCCAGCTGCCCCAGCCAGGTGCGCGCCACCGCCTGGTCGAAGTCGCTGCTCGGGGCGAGACCCAGCTTGCGTTCGGCGTTGAGCACCCCGAGGCGCCGGTTGGGCATCATCTCCAGCGCGTTCCAGGTGGCCGTGCGCCGGCACACCGCGATCGCGGCCTCCAGCCCCGGATGCCGGTGACCCAGCTCGTGGAAGGTCGCATAGACCTCCAGCGGTACGGGGGAGAGCGGCTCGTCGTGCTGCAGCCGGGCCAGCACGTTGCCACCGTCCAGCAGCTCCCGCCAGGCGAAGTCCAGCAGCTGCCCGGCCCGGGCCTTCTGCCGGGAACCGGCCACGCCCTCGCGGAACAGCACCTGCATGTTGAGCGCCAGCTCCCCGATGGGCTTGAGCCGTTCGACCACCGCGCCGCCGGAGCGGAAGTCCTCGGGGGTCAGCCGGAAGTGCTCGCGGTGGTCGTCGAGCCAGGACAGGGCCCGGTCGCCGACACCGTGCAGCAGGGCGGGGGACGCGGCCGTCACGGTCACGGGGCACTCTCGCTTTCGCCGGGCGTCCGGCCGCCCACCAGCACCGGATCCCCGCCCCGTGGGCCGGCCTCGGCCTCGTCGGCGGCGATCCGGGCCAGGGTGGCGGCGAACGCGGTCACCAGGGTGGAGTGGTAGCAGGCGGTGAACAGCTCGCCCGGGTCGCCGGAACCGGGCGCCGCGCCCAGCTCCGGCACGCTGCCGTCGGCCGCCTGCGCACCGGCCAGCCGCTGCCAGGCCACCGGATCGTACGGGGCCCGGGGCAGGCACGCGGTCACCGCCAGCAGCTCGCCGACCAGGTCCCACAGCTGCTCCGCCAGCCAGTTCTCCAGCCAGGAGGGCAGCCACAGCCGCAGATAGCCGGCGAGCTCGGGGGACAGCCGCTGCCGGTTGCGCCCCCAGTCGGTCAGATGGAAGACGTCATGGGTGATGCCGTAGGCCGCCTTGCGGTCCAGCGCCCAGGGCTCCGGCAGCCGGCCGAGGCCGGTCAGCGCCAGCACCGAGGCGAAGTCGGCGTGCCGCCGCAGCCCGATCCGCCGCTCGGCGTTGAGCACCCCGAGCGTACGGGTGTGGTCCTCGCGCGCCACCCGCCAGCCGCGCAGCCGCGTGGTGGTCCGCACCAGCTCGTCGGCCTCGGCATGGCGCAGCCCGGCCTGCGCGAACACCCCGTACAGCTCCACCGGGTAGGTGGCGAACGGCTCGCCGCGGATCAGCTCGGCGAACAGTTCCCCGTCCCGGGTCTCGTTCCAGGCGAACGCGAACAGCCCGCGGGCCGTCCGGCGGATCTCCTCCCGCGGGTGCATCGCCCCGATCAGCTGGGTGAGTTCGGCCAGCTCGCCGAGCGGCTTGAGGGTCAGATTGGGGTCGGCGTCGGTCGTCACGTCGGGCGGCAGGCGGAAGAACCCGCGCGCCCCGTCCAGCCACCCGAGGCTCGCCCGGACCAGATGGTCCAGCAGCCCCGGGTCGCCGTGCCCGCCGGTCACCCGCCCCGCCCGTAGAACCGCCGGGCGGCCACCACGTGCAGCGCGACCCGTGGATCGGCGCCGCCCATCTGGTGCACGAACGCCAGCCCGCTGTCCAGCCCCAGGGTCTGCGGCACGTCGGGCAGCCGGGCCAGCCAGCGGCCCACACCGGCCGCCTGCAGCCAGTCGCGGCGGCGGACCGCCCGGACGAACCCCCGGGACAGGTCGTCCGTACGGGCGGCGAGCTGCTCGGCGAGGCCGGGCGCCAGCCCCGGCAGGGCCAGCGCGGCCAGCTGCGACACCCGGTGCGACAGCTTCGGCCAGGGGGAGTCACCGACCCACGCGGTGCCGGCCTCCGGTGCCGGCGGCCACGACCGGCCGTCCCCGGGCAGGAACGCGTGCGCCGCCTCGACCAGGCCGCGGTAGCTCCACACCGACACCTCCGAGGCGCCGTCACCCGGCGGATAGGCCAGCAGCGCCTGCCGCACCACCGCTTCGTCGTCCGCGCCGGCCGGTGCCGTCCGGTGTTCCATGGCGTACGGCGCCAGCGCATCGGCGCCGAGCACCCGTACCGCGGCCGGGGTCAGCGCGTCCTCGTGCCGCAGCATGCCGGACAACGCATAAGGGTCGCCCTCACCCCGCAGGGCGAGGGCGACCCCGGTTGCGGCATCGGCGATCACAGCGCTGAGCGGGACTGCTCCTTGCGTCTGTTCAGCCAACGCTTTCCCCTCAGCGGACGTCGGTCTTGGGCCGGGGGGTGGGCGGCGAGATCAGGAGCAGCGCGGCCAGCAGCAGCGCACCTCCACACTCGCGGGTGTCGCGGAAGACGCCGTCGGCCTCGGCGGGTTCAAGCAGTCCCTCGACCTCGGCGGCCAGGGTGGCCGTCTCGACCGGCGCTGTGCGATCCGTAACCATGCGATCAACTCCTTTGACGAATGGGATACCAGATTCACATCGTGGTTTTTGGGACGCAACGGGAGAGAGTTCGCGAAGAGCGACGAACTTCGCATGCTTGACGTTCGCTCAGAGACCGTTCCGCGCCTCAAACTCCTCGTGGATCATGCGAGTTGGGCGCTGGGCACCGTGTTCCGACGGCGCTGCGCCCCGGGCGCGCCAGGGATGACACGCTCGCACCGACGGCGGATTTCGCTGCTCCGTTCGGATGTCATCGGGCCCCGGGAGGGATGGCCCGGCGGCCACCGGCGGCACGGTGGCCGGGCTGCCCTAGAGTGCGACCGTGCCGACGTACAGCATTGGTCAGGCAGCGGGGCTGCTGGGTGTGAGTTCGGAGACCGTCCGGCGGTGGGCCGACGGCGGTCAGCTGCGGATGGCACGGGACGGCGGGGGGAACCGCGTCATCGACGGGGTCAGCCTGGCCGGGTTCGCCAAGGAGCGGGCCGCCGGACTGCATCCGGTGCCCGGCGAGGTGCTCACCTCCGTGCGGAACTCCTTCGCCGGGATCGTCACCAAGGTGACGATGGACGACGTGATCGCCCAGGTCGAGATCCAGTCCGGGCCGCACCGGCTGGTGTCGGTGGTCAGCCGGGAGGCGGTCGAGGAGCTGGGGATCGAGGTCGGGGTGACCGCCACCGCCCGGGTGAAGTCGACCCATGTGCACATCGACCGGCCCGGCGGACGGGAGTGAGGGGGAGGGGCGCATCCCCTCGGTGGCGCGGTGGGGGCGGCCCGCTCAGCGGCAGAGCAGGGCCGCGTGCAGGTCGAGTTTGTGGTCGAGGCGGGACAGGTCGCGGCCGGTGAGGGTCTCGATGCGCTGGATGCGGTAGTGCACCGTGTTCACGTGCAGGTGCAGCGCCTCGGCCGTCCGTGCCCATGAGCCGTGCTGGGCGAGGAAGACCTCCAGTGTCTCCAGCAGCATCCGGTGCGACGTCGAGCCGGCCCGCGCCAGCGGACCCAGCACCTGGCTGCTGAAGGCCGCACGGACCTCCGCCGGGACCCCGGCCAGCAGCTCGGCCAGCGTGCCGAGGTCCTCGACACCGGCCACCCGGGCACCGTCCGGAGCCCCGGCCCGGGCCGACGCCAGGGCGTAACGGGCCTGCTGGAAGGCGGAGTTGAGGCCGCCCGGGGCCGGTACGGGAGCACTGACCCCGGCGTGCAGCGGCGCCTGCGGGCGGCAGGCGGTGAGCGCCGGCCAGACCTCGGCGAGCGGGGCGGAGTCCTCGGCGTCCGGGGCCGCGTGGACCACGGCGACCGCCTCGCCGCCCGGCAGCCGCCCGGCCGCGAACCGTTCGCCGGGGGAGTGCCGCAGCGCCTCCGCCAGCGCGCTCACCACCCGCCCGCTCTCCTCACCGCCCAGCGCGGCCACCACCACCCGGTACGGCCCGTCGGCCGGCAGCCCGCACGCCCGCAGCGCCGCGTCGAGTGCCGCGCCGTCCGCCGCCCCCGCTTCGGCCGACGCGAGCAGGGCGACCAGCGCGTCCGCGGCCCGCCGCCCGGCCGCCTGCCGCGGCGCGGCACGCCGGCGGTACCGGTCCACGACCTCGGCGATCTCGTGCACCGCCCGCGGCGGGGCGTCGGCCCGGCCGGCCATGTGCAGATGCCAGGTGTCGTACGGGCCGGCGTCCCCGTCGATCCGTACCGTCGGGCCCGCCCCGGCCGCTTCGCGGGCCTTGAGGGCCTGCCGTGCCGTCAGCGGCGGGGCGGCCGGGGTCCGGGCGATCACCCGGCCGGTCGCGGACAGCAGGTAGCAGGGCGGGCCGCCCAGGTGGGCGAAGGCACGGTCCAGCAGCGCGTCCGGGGCGGCGTCCGCGGCCAGCAGCGCGGCCAGTTCGTCACGGACGTTCTCCGGCAGCGCGTAGTGATCCGTCGGGCGCCGACTCAGCTCGCCCCACTGGCGCAGGTACACCGCCTCCGTGACGGCGCGGAAGGTGGTGTGCGCGGGGACCGCGACCAGCACGATGCCGTGGTCGCGGCAGGAGTCGACGAGCACCTCGGGGACCGTGCCGTGGGTCTCCTCGCCCACCAGCAGCGCGGTGGCCCCGGCGGCGTCCAGCGCGGAGACGAACCGGTCGACCTCGGCGCGGCCGTCACCGGGCGTCCACCACACCAGCCCGCTCAGCACCAGCTCGCCCGGCTGCAGGAACCGCGCCGGGTCCGCCAGATCGGTGGCGGTGACCCCGCGGACTTCCCGGTCGAGCAGGGGGCCCTCGCCCCACAGCAGGGTCAGGTCGAGCGAGTCGACCCGCAGGAGATCGTGGACGTGCATGTGCTGGCTCCTCGGTCGGCCGCCGGAGACGAACTCCGGCATCTCACATTCACGAGGCGAAAGTGAGTAATGGCATCGTAAATGCAAGCTGATCAAGCCCCAAGCCCTCTTGGTTGGTCATCCAGTTCCGGCCCGCGGCGATGGTGGTTCTCCGTGCTCCACACCGGTCGTGCCGGGCGGTGCGCCGTTGCTTCCCTCGGCGGCATGGACCTCCACACGGTGCTGGAAGTGCGCGACGCCCGGCAGAGTGCCCCCTGGCGCCCCGGCGATGCCTATTTGGGCGGCGGCACCTATCTCTTCTCCGAACCCCGGCCGTGGCTGCGGCGCCTGGTCGACCTCGGCCGGATGGGCTGGGAGCCGCTCACCCGGCGGCCGGAGGGCGCGCTGAAGATCGCGGCGACCTGCACCATCGCCCGGCTCTCCCGCTTCGCGGCCATCTCGACGCCCCGGAGGCCCCGCTGTTCGAGCAGTGCTGCCGGCGTTCCTCTCCTCGTTCAAGATCTGGAACATGGCGACCGTCGGCGGCAACCTCTGCAACGGACTGCCCGCCGGGCCGATGATCTCGCTCACCGCCGCGCTCGACGGCAGCGCTCTGCTCCGGGCCCAGGACGGCTCACTGCGCCGCACCGAGGTCGCCGATCTCATCACCGGCGCCGGCCACAAGGACCTCGCCGAGGGCGAACTGCTCCGCTCGGTCACCCTGCTGGTGATCCGCGGTCAGCTGCGCCGCCCGCTCGCGCTCACCGTCGCCCAGCTGCGCGCACGGTGGCCGCGGCACCGGGCCGAGGTGGTCTTCGACTGCGCCACCAACGGGCCGCAGCGGCACACCTTCGAAGGGGTGCTGCTGCGGGACGTCCTCGACGCCGCGGGCCCGGCCTTCGACGCGTCCCGGCGCAAGGAGCGCTCCCGCTATCTGCTGGCCGTCAGCGGCGGCGACGGGCACCACACGGTGCTGTCCTGGGCGGAGATCGACGCCGACTTCGGTGACGCCCCGGTCCTGCTCGCCACGGCCCTGGACGGCCGCCCCCTCGACACGGCCGGCAGCCGGCTCGTGGTCCCCTCCGACCGCTGCGGGGCGCGCTACATCAGCGCGATCACCGGCATCTGGGTGGGCCCCTGCGCCCCGCCCGAGCCGTCGTCGTGACGCCCGGGCCGGTGCGGTCAGGCCGCGGCGAGCGCGATCTCGGTGGACTTGACCAACGCGGTCACCTCGGAACCGGCGGCCAGCCCCAGCTCCTCGGCCGCGTCCCGGGTGATCGCGGCGGTCAGCTCACCGCCCCCGACGGCGACCTTCACCCCGGCCATCGCACCGCCGGCCGAGACAGCGGTGACCGTGCCGGGCAGCCGGTTGCGGATGCTCAGCCCGCCGACCTCGCCGGTGGCCAGCGCGACCTCGGTGGACTTGATCAGCGCACGCACCGCCGTGCCCTCCGCCAGGCCCAGTTGTTCGACCGCCTCGCGGGTGACCGCGGCGGTGATCTCCTGCCCGCCGTCCAGCCGGACCCTGACCAGGGCCATGACCTCGCCGGGGGCGACGGAGCGGACGGTCCCGGACAGCTGATTGCGGATGCTCAGACTCATGCCCCACACCCTGCGCGCTGCCGCCCGGCCGCGCATCGCGAGGAATTTCGTCCCTTCCTCCAAGGCGGCTGGCATTTGCTACGGAGATCCTTCCAGCGGATTGCACCTGCGAGGCCGAGCTGCCTATCTTGTCGCACATGCAGTCCTACACGATCGGCCAGGCGGCGCGGCTGCTGGGCGTCAGCCCGGACACCGCCCGCCGGTGGGCGGACGCCGGCAAGGTCGCGACCCATCGCGACGACAGCGGCCGCCGCCTCATCGACGGCCGCGACCTGGCCGCCTTCTCCATCGAGGTGGCACAGACCGGCGCCGGTGAGGACGACACCTCGTACACCTCCGCCCGCAACGCCTTCCCGGGCATCGTCACCGCCGTCAAACTCGGCGATGTCGCCGCCCAGGTCGAGATCCAGGCCGGTCCGCACCGGCTGGTCTCCCTGCTGACCCGGGAAGCGGTGGAGGAACTGGGACTGGAGGTCGGCATGCAGGCCACCGCCCGCGTGAAATCCACCAGCGTGCACATCGACCGCTCCTGAGCCACCCGACCGCACCCGAACCCCCGCGGTGGCGTCCGCCCGCACCACCTGGCCGGCTCCCCACCGTCCACCGCGGCAGCACCACAGCCGGACCGCGCCCCGTCCCCACCGGCCGGCTGCCCACCCCAGCGGCGTCGCCCTTCCCCCAGCTCTCGAACGTCCTCGAGCAGGGGAGGCCCCAACCGGCGCGGCTTTCCCCATCCGCTCGGACGCCCCCTCGTCCCGCGTCACAAGGAGTCCCGCCCATGCCCCCGTTCCTCACCGGACGCCGCGCCGCCGCCGCGGTCGTGACCGCCGCCCTCCTCGTCCCGCTCGCCGCCTGCGGCAAGGACGACGGCAAGACCGACAAGGGCGCCGAGAAGTCCGGCGGCAGCACCGCCACCACGCAGCTGACCGTGCTCGCCGCCTCCTCGCTCACCGACGTCTTCAAGAAGGCCGCCGCGGTGTACGAGAAGGAGCACCAGGGCACGAAGGTGAACTTCTCCTTCGCCGGCTCCCAGGAACTCGCCGCCCAGGTCAAGCAGGGCGCCCCCGCCGACGCCCTGGTCACCGCCGACACCAGGACGATGGACGGGCTGAAGGCGGACGCCGGCACGCCGACCGTCATCGCCCACAACCGCCTGGTCATCGTCACCGGCGAGGGCAACCCGAAGAAGGTCCACACCCTCAAGGACCTCGCCGACAGCAAGCTGAAGGTCGTGCTCGCCGCCCCCGAGGTGCCGGTCGGCCGCTACAGCAAGAAGGTCCTGGACGCCCAGCAGCTCAAGGTCACGCCGGTCTCGCAGGAGCCCAACGTCCGCGCCGTCCTCGGCAAGGTCGAAATGGGCGAGGCGGACGCCGGCCTGGTCTACCGGACGGACGCCGCCACCGCGCCGAAGAAGGTCGACGCCATCGACATCCCCGACAAGCAGAACGCCGTCGCCGCCTACCCGGCCGCGACCCTGAAGACCTCGAAGCACGCCGCCGCCGCGGCCGCCTTCGTGAAGTGGCTGAGCACCCCCGAGGCCCAGAAGATCCTGCGAGACGCGGGCTTCCAGAAGCCGTAACGGGGCTGAAGCGCGCACGGGACTGCCCGGCTCGGGGGAGCGGACAGCCCCGTGCGCGCCACCGGGGCCGGCCCGCCCGGCCCGCCGGCGCCGGCCGGCCCGATCCGCCCCGACCCCAGGACCGACGATGAGACGCTCCCGCACCCCCGCCCGGCCCGCGGCCGCCCGGCGCCGCACGCCCGGCACCCGCAGCCCCGCCGCGCTCGCCGTGCCCGCACTGCTCGCCGTCGCGTTCCTGCTGATGCCGCTGCTCGGCATCCTCGCCCGCACCACCTGGAGCGACCTCGGCACCCATCTGACCAGTCCCGGTGTCACCGAGGCGCTCGGCCTGTCGCTGCTGGTCTCCTTCTGGGCACTGGGCCTGTCGCTGCTGCTCGGCGTGCCGCTGGCCTGGCTGCTGGCCCGGGTCAGCTTCCCCGGCAAGGCGGTGGTCCGCTCGCTGGTGCTGCTGCCGATGGTGCTGCCGCCGACCGTCGGCGGTGTCGCCCTGCTGCTCGGCTTCGGCCGCCGTGGACTGCTCGGCCCCTGGCTGGAGGACACCTTCGGCATCGTCCTGCCGTTCCACACCTCGGGCGCGGTGGTCGCCGCCACCTTCGTCGCGATGCCGTTCCTCATCATCAGCCTGGAGGGCACGCTCGCCGGCCTGCGCCCCAGTTACGAGGAGACCGCGGCCTCCCTCGGCGCGTCCCCGGCCCGGGTCTTCGCCACCGTCACCCTCCCCATGGTCGCCCCCGGCCTCGCCGCCGGCGCCGCGCTCACCTGGGCCCGCGCCCTCGGCGAATTCGGCGCCACGATCACCTTCGCCGGCAATCTCCCCGGCACCACCCAGACCCTCCCGCTCCAGGTCTACCTGCTGCTCCAGGACGCCCCGGAAGCCGCCACCTCGGTCTCCCTGCTGCTGCTCGTGATCGCCATGGCGGTGCTGATCTGCCTGCGCGGCCGCTGGACCGGCGCGACGCCGGCCGGCCGTACGCCGCCCACCGTGCCGGCCCCCGACGAGACCGAGCCGCCCGGGACCGACGACGGCGGTCTGACGGATGTGACGGGTCGTCAGGGAGTCGCCGTCACCGTCGCCGAACAGCATGCGAACCGCTGGCCGCTGCACGCCGAGGTCACCGGCGGCACCGAACTGACCCTGGACGCCGGAGCCGGCACCACCATCGCGGTCGTCGGCCCCAACGGCGCCGGCAAGACGACCCTGCTGCGCGCCCTGCTCGGCCTCACCCCGCGCGCCCACGCCACCCTGCGGCTCGGCGCCACCGACGTCACCGCCCTGCCCCCGCACCGCCGCGGCGTCGCCTGGGTCCCCCAGGACGGCGCGCTCTTCCCGCACCTGAGCGCCCTGAGCAACACCGCCTACGGCCTGCGGGCGCACGGCGTCCCGCGCACCGAGGCCCGCCGCGCCGCCCAGGAGTGGCTCGACCGGCTGGGCGTCGGCCACCTCGCCCACCGCCGGCCCGCCCAGCTCTCCGGCGGCCAGGCCCAACGCGTCGCGCTGGCCCGGGCGTTGGCCGCCCGCCCCCGCCTGCTGCTGCTCGACGAACCGCTGGCCGCCCTCGACCAGACCACCCGCGCCCACGTCCGGCACGCGCTGCGCCGCCATCTCGCGGGCTTCGGCGGGGTCTGCCTGATCGTCACCCACGACCCCGTCGAGGCGGTCTCGCTCGCCGACCGGGTCCTCGTCCTCGACGACGGCCGCGCCCTCCAGGACGCCCCGCCCGCCGAGGTCACCCGGCATCCCCGCTCGCCCTGGGTGGCCCGGATGCTGGGCCGCAACGCCTGGCCCGGCACCGCCACCGGCGACGGCCTCGCGCTCGCCGGCGGCGGGCACCTCGTCGTCGCCGACCGCCTGCCCGAGGGGGCCCGGGCGCTGGCGGTGATCGCCCCCGAGGCGGTCTCGGTCCACCTCGACAAGCCCGCCGGCAGCCCCCGCAACGTCTGGCCCGGCACCGTACGGGAGATCACCTCGGCGGGCAGCCGGCTGCGGATCCTGATCACCTCACCGCACGCCCCCGACCTCGTCGCCGAGATCACCCCGTCCGCCGCGCTCGAACTCGGCCTGGCCGACGGGGTGCCGGTATGGACCGGCATCAAGGCCACCGAGGTCTCCCTCGTGACGCTCTAGCGACGACGGGACCCCGCTTCTCAGCGGTGTTCCGAGGCCGCCGGCTCCAGCACGAACACCGGGATCTCGCGGGTCGTCTTCTTCTGGTAGGCGTCGTAGTCCGGGAACGCCTCGACCGCCCGCCCCCACCACACGGCCTTCTCCTCGCCGGTGACCTCACGGGCCGTCATGTCCCGGCGGACCGGGCCGTCCTGGAGCTCCACCCGGGGGTCGGCGACCACGTTGTGGTACCAGAGGGGGTTCTTGGGCGAGCCGCCCAGGGACGCCACCACGGCGTACGTCCCCTCGTGCTCCACCCGCATCACGGGGGATTTGCGGATCTTGCCGCTGCGGGCGCCGCGGGTGGTCAGCACCACGACCGGCAGCCCACGGATCGTCGTGCCCCGCGTTCCGCCGGAGCTCTCGTACTCCTCCACCTGCTCCCGCACCCACGGCGTCGGGCTCGGTTCGTACTCACCCTGAAGAGGCATCCGCCCCTCCTCTCTCCCTGTACGGCGGTCATGGCACCGGCCGCGGCCCACCGCGGTCCGCGGCCGCCCCGACCTTCGCTCAACAACCGCGGGGGACGCAATCATCCCGGCCGCCGCGTCGTGTCCCGGTCCCTCCACCGTCCCCGCCGGCGGACGCTGGGGAGGGGACGACCGGGGCCCGGCCCGCACACCGTTCGGTGTGCGGAACCGGGCCCCGAGGACGGTTGGTGACGTCAGGACACCAGCTCCACCGCGCGGCGGCTCCGGCGGTGCTGCTCGGCCCAGTTGGTCAGCGCCGCCTCACAGGCGTGGTCGAGGTGGCGCAGCCCGCTCAGGTCCAGCTCCACGTCCCGTTGGGCGGGCAGCGCGTCGAGCTGGTCCAGGATCTTGGGCAGCCGCAGGAAGGTGGCGTTGCCGACCGCCCGCACCAGCACCGGCTGCTCGGCGTCCTTTGGCGTCTCGATGTCCAGGTGGACGTGCGAGGTCTCCCAGGCCGTCTTCGCGACCGCCAGCAGCAGCCCGATCAGCACCCCCTCGAACATGTTGACCGTGACGATGGCCAGCGCGGTGACCAGCAGCACCACGGCCTCGCCGCGGTGCTCGCGCCACAGCGGCCGCCATGCCTTCAGCGGCAGCAACTTCCAGCCCGCGTGGATCAGTACGCCCGCCAGCGCCGCCACCGGGACGATGCCCAGCGCGGCCGGGAACGCCGCCGCGAAGACCAGCAGCCAGACCCCGTGCAGCACCCGGGACGCCTTGGTCCGCGCGCCGGCCTGGACGTTGGCGGCGCTGCGGACGATGACCGCGGTCATCGGCAGCGCGCCGAGCAGGCCGCACACGGTGTTGCCGGCGCCCTGGGCCATCAGTTCCTTGTCGTAGTCGGTCTTCGGCCCGTCGTGCAGCCGGTCCACCGCCGCGGCGCTGAACAGCGATTCGGCGGAGGCGATCAGCGCGAAGGCGAGGACCGTGCCCAGCACGCCGATATCGGTGAGCCGGCCCAGGTCCGACATGCCCGGTGGCTGGATCGCGTCCAGCAGCCCGCTGACCCGGACCCGGGCGACCGGCAGGTCCAGTGCCCAGACCGTGGTGGTGGCGAGCGCCACCGCGACCAGCGGCGCCGGGAGCACCCGGGCGCCGCGCCGCCAGCGCGGCCACAGGACCAGCACGGCGACGGTCCCGGCGCCGACCGCGAGCGCGGAGAGCGCGGTGCCCGAGCCGACGGTGGCGGCGGCCAGCGACGGTACGCCGCCGATGTTGGCCAGTCCGCTGCCCGGCGCCTTGGCGTCCGTGAGGGCGTAGAGCTGACCGGCGATCAGCACCAGGCCGATGCCGGCCAGCATGCCCTGGACGACGGCGACCGAGATCGCCCGGAACCAGCGGCCCAACTTCAGTGCGCCCATGGCCAGTTGAAGGACACCGGCCGCCAGTACCAGGGCTCCCAGCGTCCCGAGGCCGTACTCCTTGACGGCCTCGAAGACCAGCACGGTCAGGCCCGCGGCCGGGCCGCTGACCTGCAGGCTGCTGCCGGGGAGGAGCCCGGTGAGCAGACCGCCGACGACCCCGGTGACCAGGCCCAGTTCGGCCGGTACGCCGGAGGCGACGGCCACCCCGACGCACAGCGGGACGGCCACCAGGAAGACCACCAGGGAGGCGGTGAAGTCGGCCCGGAAGGACGCGGCGCGGGAGGAGAACAGTCGCTTCATCGTCGTCACCCCCGCGCTCACAGCGGAAGGAACAGGTCGGTGGCCGGGTGGTGGGCCGCGACCAGGCCGGTGTGCACTTCGTAGAACCAGCCGTGCAGGTTCACCTCGCCGGCCGCCAGCCGCTCCTGCACGCACGGGTACTCGCGCAGCCGGGCGAGCTGCTGGCGCACGTGCTGCTGGACCGCGGCGGAGACGGTCGGCTCGGGGTCCTCGGGCAGTTCGTCGGAGAGCGCCTGGGCCAGCCAGTCGCGTACCGCGGGCGCGCCGGTCAGATCCTCACCGCGGGCCTTGGCGCCGACCGCGCCGCAGTGCGAATGACCGCAGACCACGATGTCGGCGACCCGCAGCACCCGCATCGCGTACTCGATGGTGGCGGCCTCCGCGCAGGCCACCATGTCCTCGCGGTATACGGGCACGGCGTTGCCGGCGGTGCGCAGTTCGAAGAGTTCGCCCGGACGCGCCCCGGTGATCAGGGACGGTACGACCCGGGAGTCGGAACAGGTGATGAAGAGGGCGAGGGGGGACTGGCCGGCCGCGAGCCGGCCGTAGGTCTCCTGCTCCTCACGCCGCTCGGCGATACGGGCCGTCAGGCCCCGGGCATGCTGGATGAAGGTCTCCACGAGGAGGTCTCCTGCTGATGAGTGGTGCCACTGTGGGGGTGGTGGCGGGAACGTGCGAGGCCCGTTTGGTGGTGCAAGCCACCACGGCCGCGCTCAGCAGCGGAAGACGCAGTGCAGGACGGGGAACGGGGCCGGTCTCGATGCGGCCCGGGTCGAACTGCCCGCGGCCGGGCGGCCGGACCCGCCGGCGGAAGGCGCCGCCGGGACGTCGGCACCGGACGGTGGCAGCGGACGGCCGGCGTGCCGGGGCACGCCGACGGAGGTGCGCGCGGTCCCCCGTGGGGCGCCGCGCTCGGCGTCCCGTTTGGTCTTCTCCTCGTCGGAGTCGGAGTCGGAGCCGGGTTTGACGGCCGGCGGGGCGCCCGCGGACTTGGCGGCGGGGGCGGCGAACGTGGCGGTCGCATTGGCGCCGGCGGCCACCGCACCCAGCAGGAAGGCCAGTACGACGGCGACGGCGATCAGCGGGCCCCGGAGCATGCGCACCGGTATGCCGGGTGTGCCGCGGTCCTTCCGCATTCTCGTCCCCCGTCGTAGGTCCCTGTGCCTACAGCTTCTCCTTACAGTGCAGCATCCATATTTCCGGCAGGAAAACGAGAAATGACGCCATGTTTCAAGATTTCTCGTGCGGCACCGGCGCCCCGTCCGCCGGGTGCGGGCACTCATGCCCCCTCCGCTTCCGTACCGGCGCCCGCTCGCGCCGTGCGGACGGTGCGCGGCCGCCGGGCCGACCAGCCGACGGCGGGCACCACCGCCAGCGCCAGCACCCCGCCGGCCAGCGCCAGGACCGGATAGCCGCCGGCCGCCACGACCAGCCCCGACGACAGCCCGCCGGCCGCCCCGGCGCTCGCGATGCCGACGTCGACCAGGCCCTGGACCGCGGCGCGCCGCTCGGGCGGCAGGGCGTCGGTGACCATGGCGGTGCCGCTGACCAACCCGGCGTTCCAGCCCAGGCCCAGCAGCACCAGGGCGGTGGCGAGCAGCCCCACCGCGTGCGGCGGCGCCGTCGCGGCGAGCACACCGGCCGCCAGCAGCAGCGGACCCGACGCGGCGGCGATCCACCGCCGGCCGTACCGGTCGACCAGCAGCCCGGTCAGCGGCGAGGGCAGGAACATGGCCGCCACATGCAGCGCGATCACCAGCCCGGCGGCCTGCGGGTTTGATCCGTGCGCCAGCATGTGGACCGGCGTCATCGTCATCACCGCGATCATCACGAGCTGGGTGAGGACCATGACCGCGGTACCGGCCGTCAGACCGCGCCGCTGCGCCTCGCCCAACGGGCCGCCGCTCGCGTCGACTTCGGCCGGAGTGGCGTCCGCCCGCTCCGATGCGGCGGCGAGGCGCGCGGCCAGCCGGAGCGGATCGGGCCGCAGCAGCACGGCCAGCACCAGCGCCGCCGCGGCGAACGCCACGCAGGCCAGCAGGAACGGCCCGGCCAGCCGGGGGATGCCCCAGGCGTGCGCCAGGTCACCGGTCCAGGTCACCAGGTTGGGGCCGGCCACCGCGCCGAGCGTGGTGGCGAACAGCACCGTGCTCACCGCGCGTCCGCGCCGTGCGGGGGAGGCCAGATCGGCGCCCGCGTAGCGCGCCATCAGATTGGTCGCGGTGCCCGCCCCGTAGACCAGCAGGGCCCCGCACAGCAGCGCGGCGCTGCCGACGGCGGCCGCCACCACCACCCCGAGGCTGCCCAACGCCCCTGCGCCGTACCCGAGGGCGAGCCCCGGGCGCCGGCCCCAGCGGCGGCACAGCCGGCCGATCCCGGCCGCGCCGCACGCGGCCCCGGCGGTGAACAGCGCACTGGGCACGCCCGCCAGACCGGTCGAGCCGAACATGTCCTCGGCGAGCAGCGCGCCGACGGTGATGCCCGCGGCGAGCCCGGCCCCGCTGAGGACCTGGGCCACCACCAGGACGGCCAGGACGCGCCGTTGTTCCGGCCTCTCGTGCATGATGTGGGGACCCCTATACCGGTGCTAGCGGCTTCAGCGCCGCGATGTCCGCGAGCGGCATGTCCAGCTGCTCGTGGAGGAAGCGCACGATCGTCCAGTGCGGCAGCGCGCCCTCGTCGAACGGCCCGAACTCCGCGCAGTACAACGGGATCCAGCGCAGCGCCTCCTCCAGGACCTGTTCGCGGCCCGGCTCGCGCTGGTAGTCCTCGTAGGCGATGCTGCGGTGCTCGATGAAGTGCCGCCCGGGGAGCCGCTGTTCGCACAGCGCGCGGTATTCCCGGGTCTGCAGGATGAGGTAGTGCCAGATCTCGTCGATGTCCTGCTCGACCGGGAGGAACAGGCCGCCGAGCCGGTCGGGGTACCGGGAGACCAGGAAGAGGTAGCGCAGGCATTCCGTGACCTGGCGCGCCACGAATTCCCGCGGCGCCTCGCCGCGGGCGGCGAAATGGTCGATGACCTCGGTGTGCAACGCCTCCCCGAGCAGCTCCCGGAGGGCGTCGGCGGACAGCGGCGGACGGCTGGTCATGGGTCTCCTGTACGGGTACGGACGGGCAGGCGGGGAGAGGTAGTTCAGTCGGCGTCGACGAGCCAGGCGTACTTCCCGGATTTCCCGATGGGAAGGTGCGCATGGTGCACCACCCGGCAGCGCCGCCCGGTGAGCTCGCCGACGGCGTCCTCCAGGGCGGTGGACTCGGTGGCCCCGACGGGTGCGCCGTGGAAGGTGGTGTACGCCAGCAGGGCCTCGGCGGGACCGGTCAGCTGAAGTTGGTGGACGAACACGTCGGGGGTGACCTCGCCGATGCGCCGGTCGAGATCTCCGTGGGCGACCGGCCCGCTCCGCGTCGGCAGCAACTCCTTGCGGCGGCCGCAGAATTGGGCGATCCGGTCCGGGTCCGGGGTGCCGTCCAGGGTGCGTACGCAGTCGCCCGAGCGGTAGCGGATCAGCGGCATGAAGGGGTTGCGCACACTGGAGACGATGAGTTCGTGGATCGTGCTCCCCGGGGCGACCGGATGGAGCTCCACGCTCATCCCGTCGAGGTACGGACGGTATCTGCCGCGCCGGTCGCTGAAGTAGAGGTAACCGAGCTCGGTGCTGCCGAAGAGGTCGATGACCGGGCAGTCGAAGTGCTGCGCCAGGAAGCGGCGGACGTTGACCGGGGTGTACTCGTAGGCATGGATGACGCTGGCGGGCGGCGGGAAGTCGTCCCACAGCCCCCACTCCCCGACCTTCCGCAGCAGGTGCGCCAGGTGGTACCCGGAGCAGTCGAGGTGGTAGAGCCCCTGCGGATGCGACCGCCGGGCCGCGTCGATCTCCTGGAGCATCCGCACCACCTCGTCGCGTTCCCAGCGCGCGGGGTCGAGCCGCAGGTTGAGGTAGCAGGTGCGGTCGTCCAGCCACCGGTCCTCGAAGGAGGGGACCACCGCCGGCGGTACGCCCCGGCGGGCCGCGCCGACCCGGGCCACGTGCTCGGTCGCCAGCACGGTGGTGAGCGAGACCCGCCGGCAGCCCGACTCCCAGGTCCCGGCGATGTCCGGATGCTCGCTCCACAGCCGGTAGTAGGAGTGCAGCAGGAAGTACGGGGGCCGGATCAGCTGCATCCGGGCGTGGTTGGTGCCGGTGGACAGTACGTACTCCGCCTCACCGGCTTCCAGGGCCGCGGCCAGGTGGGGGGTCATCCAGTTCTCCGGGAAGCCACGGGCGATGTCCGGTTTGTCGAGCACCGGGAAATAGCCCTTAGCCAGCGAGGCGCGGTAGAGCGGTATGTCGCGGATCTGCTCGATGACCTCGGCGGTCGGCTGACCATCCATGGAACCCTCGTCATGGCTCGAAGGAGAAGGGACGTGCCCACGGGGACGGGGCGCGGCGCCCGGGAGCGGGCCGGCCGCGGGGGAAGTGCCGCGGCCGTGTCCCGCTCCCGGGCGCCGGGGAGTGCCGGAGAACGATCAGGAGATACAGCCGGCCTTCGGCGTGGCGCTGATGCAGCCGGCCTTGGGTGCGGCGCTGATGCAGCCCTGCTTCGCCGCCTGCGAGGCGGAGTTGGCGGCCAGCCAGCTGCGCCACACGTCGTCCTGGGCCATCTTCTTGATGAGCTGCTCCATGGGGACCTCCGGTGAGAGTACGGAAGACGGTCCGGCAACGGCGCTGACCTGCGCCGATGCCGCACACCGAAAGTAAAAGACTGGCCAAGCGCATGTCAATGAAAGGCAATGCCGGGGCGGTGTGAAGCGACTTCGGCGCGCCAACTTTGGCGGGATACCACCGGGCTGACCGGAGCCCGGAACTACCTGACGGCCAGTCAGGAAAAGCCCGCCCGGGAAAGGGCCCGGCCGGCGCCGTGCGCCATCCGGCCGCCGCCGATCGGGGGACCTGCCGGGCGGGCGCGCGGCGCGCGACCGTGCCCGGGGAACGCTCACCACCGGCCACCCGGCCCCTCGCACCGGTTGCCGTACCAGGGGAGTGAAGCTGTGCACATTCTGCTCATCGCCGGCGCCTTCAACAGCCTGACCCAGCGCGTGCACGCCGAACTCGGCGACCGCGGCCACCGGGTCGGCGTGGAACTGGTGACCGCGCGGACCCCGCTGCTCGACGTCGTACGCCGGCACGCCCCCGACCTGATCGTGGCGCCCATGCTCACCACGGCCGTCCCCCGGGAGGTGTGGTCCGCCCACACCTGTCTGATCGTGCACCCCGGTCCGGTCGGCGACCGCGGCCCGTCCTCCCTGGACTGGGCGGTACACCTGGGCGCGGATACCTGGGGTGTGACCGTCCTGCAGGCCAACGACGAGATGGACGCCGGCGACATCTGGGCCTCGGCGAGCTGCCCGGTCCCCGAGGTGGGCAAGAGCGACCTGTACCGCAACGAGATCGCCGACGCGGCCGTCGAGGCGGTGCTCACCGCCGTCGAGCGCTTCGCCTCCGGCACCCACCGCCCGCAGCCCCAGGCCACCTTGCCCGAGAGCGCCCGAACCGGCCGGCCCAGGCCACCGTTCCGCCAGGACCTGCGGCGCATCGACTGGCGGTCCGACCCCACCGCCACCGTCG
Organism: Streptomyces sp. NPDC059649; assembly: GCF_042734445.1. Taxonomy (NCBI): domain Bacteria; kingdom Bacillati; phylum Actinomycetota; class Actinomycetes; order Kitasatosporales; family Streptomycetaceae; genus Streptomyces; species Streptomyces sp. NPDC059649. The sequence continues at coordinate 102,321 of NZ_JBHWDV010000022.1, read as the reverse complement.
TACGCACGCTCCGCGCCGCCGACTCCCGGCCCGGCGTACGGGACGAACTCCTCGGCCACACCTGGATGTTGCACGGCGGTCACCCCGAGGACACCTTGCGCGGGCGGCCGGGTGACCTTCTCGCCACCCGGTGCGGCGCGATCTGCCGGGCGACGGCCGACGGCGCGGTGTGGATCCCCGAACTCCGGGCGCCGCGCCGGCCGGGGGAGCCCGGAACCGTCAAGCTCCCCGCCACCCTCGCACTGGGCGACCGTCTGCCGCCGCTCCCCGAGATCCCGGCCCCGCTCGACGCCGGCGACGCGCCTCGCACCTGGAGCGACATCCGCTACCGCGAGGACGGCCCGGCCGGCTTCCTGGAGTTCTCCTTCCCGGGCGGGGCGATGAGCACCGACCACTGCCGGCGGCTGCTCGCCGCCTACCGCCACGCCTGCACCCGGCCCACGTCCGTGCTGGTCCTCGGTGGCCGACGGGACTTCTTCTCCAACGGGATCCACCTCCATGTGATCGAGGCCGCGGCCGACCCCGCAGAGGAGTCCTGGGCCAACCTCCGTGCCATGGACGACCTCGTCGAGGCCGTACTGACCACCACCGACCGGCTGGTGGTCGCGGCGCTCGGCGGCAACGCCGCGGCCGGCGGGGTGATGCTGGCGCTCGCCGCCGACGAGGTGTGGTGCCGCTCGGCCGCGGTGCTCAACCCGCACTACCGGCTGATGGGGCTGTACGGCTCCGAGTACTGGACCTACACCCTGCCCCGCCGGGCCGGGCGCGAGACGGCCGAACGGCTCACCACCCGCGCCCTGCCGGTCACCGCCGCGACCGGTCAGCGGCTCGGCCTGGTGGACCGGGTCGTCGAGTGCGGCGCACGGGACTTCACCCACCGGACCACCGAACTGGCGCGGCGGCTGGCGGCCTCGCCGGCGGTCCAGTCGCGGATCGCCGCCAAGAAGGACGCCCGGGAACGGGACGAGGCGCAGCGGCCGCTCGCCGCCTACCGGGAGCATGAACTCGCCCGGATGCACCGGATCTTCTTCGACCCGGACCAGCCGTACCACGCCCTGCGCCGGGCGTTCGTCCGCAAGGAACCCGCGGACGGCACCCCCGCGCACCTCAACCCGGCCGCTTCCGCGGGGATTTGAGCAGCGCGCAGGAGTGCCGGCCGGCGTCAGGAAGCGGGCTGGTACTTGTATCCGACGCCGAAGACCGTACGGATCGAATCGCGCAGGCCCGGCCCCAGACGTCTGCGCAGCCGGGCGATGTGCACGTCGACGGTGCGGGTGCTCGACTGGCAGCTCGGCCAGACCGCGGCCATCAGCTGCTCCCGGGTGAAGGCCCGCTGGGGATGCCGGACGAGATGCGCGAGCAGGTCGAATTCGAGCTTGGGCAGGCCGAGTTGGCGGCCCTTGATGAAGACCGTGCGGGCCGCGTTGTCGATCTGGATGGGCGCGGGGCGGAGGGCCGGGCCGGCCGCCGGCTCCCCGGGACGGGGCGGGGTGTCACCCGGTGGCGCCAGGATGATGTGCACCTCGTCCGAGGGCAGCCGGTGCACCGAGACCGGCTCCAGGGAGTGCAGGGTCAGTTGCCAGGTGCCGTCCGGGAGCCGGTCGACCGCCAGGGGTGGCCCTTCGCCGGGCCCGGCCATGACCGGGCGGCCGAAGTCGGCGTCCGGTCGCAACGCAAGCGGGGTCGTCGAGGAGTTCATAAACATGATCTGGGCCCATTCCTCTTGCAAAGCAGGCGTGTACGGACAGACATGGCGGTGCTCGACGTTCGAAGGGTGCTGAGGTGCTGTGCAGCCATCGCGACGTTCATCCGGTGGTGGGGCGTGGTGGCGAACAGGCACGTGTGAGGCGGCTGCACCCAAGGGGGGCAATCGCTTCCGTCCGTGTCACAAGAACGTTCGCGCCCATGCCCGTACGCGGCCATGACGTGGTGCGTGGCCACGGCCTCCGGTCGGAACGAACGCTACATGTGATCGCGCGGTTCCGGAAAGTAGCTTCCGCTAATTTCGGTTGCTCTTGAGCCGAATCCGTGATTGCGGTGCGCCAACTCCCGTGCGGCACGGGTGGGTTGTGACCGGCGGCGGGATGTCGTTTCGTTCAACGAAGGTGCGAAAAATTGCCGGAATCTGAGGGTGCGTCATCAGTGTGGGAGTCGTTTGCGCCTGGAAGGGCGCCGCGAAGAGGCCCGGAGCGGCGTCCGTGCCGCACCCGCGGTGACTTCTCGGTCCGGGAGGGGGTCTCGGGCCGGCATGGCCGGAAATCGCGGGCGAACTGACCGAGAGGTGGGGGCCGTCGGCGCCTACGTGGGTCCGGTGCGACGGATCGACGGCCGTCGCGGGGTGCCGGGCGGGGGAGTCGGGTGCGATACGGAGGGGTAGCGCGCCGACGTCCTCCACTTGTGGAGGGTGCGTGAAGGCCTGAATATGCCAATTAAATGCCCTGCGGCCTGACGGAGGCGCAAAGTGAAGAGGGCCGCGGGAAGTTGGCCGGAAAATGGTTTCCCCTTCAATCTCTTTCTCCGTGGTCAGAGCAAAAGGGTGCGGAACCAGATATTCCAGGCGACTGTTTTCCAGGTGAGTTGATGATGAGTAGGGTGTGGCCCGCTGCTGCTCGACCGGTGGCAGGGCCAGCTGAATTCGGCGCGGCTGGAATGCGGTGTGGCGGATGACGCCTTCGTGACCGGGAGGGAACCATGGCGGCCGGCTCTTTCGAGGGGCAGTACGTGTGGAGTCCGGCGGCCGACGACCGGGCGCTGGCCCGGGCCTGCATGGACGTCACCGCCGGGCGGTACCTGAGCGCGCACGACGTCCTGAAGGAAACCCGCGACGATTTCGAGGTACGCGCCCACCGCTCGCTCGTCCTGGCCTCGGTCGCCGCCGACTCGGACCTCGCCGAACGCTGGCTGGCCGAGGAGCCCGGCCCGGAGGCCGCACTGCTGTGGGCCAGGGTGGCCATGCTCCGGGCGCTGCGCATGGCCGACGCCGGCGCCGGTGACCGGCGGCAGGGCGCGCTGGCGCGGATCGCCCGGACGGCGTGCGACCGGGCCGCGCAACTGCTGCCGAAGGACCCCACCCCCTGGGTCGCCCAGCTGGCGCTGACCCGTCTCGAGCGCCCCCTGGACCCCGCGCCCCAAGGTCTGCTGACCGCGCCGCCCGGCCCCTGGTACCTCTTCGCCCACATCCTCCGGCTCGACCCCTGGCACCGCGAGGCACACCACCGCTTCCTGTCCTTCTTCTTCCCGCGCTACGGCGGTTCGTCCAGCGCGAGCTGGGACGTCGCCGCGTTCCTCAGCCAGCGGGCGCCGGCCACCTCGCCGTTGCGGCTGCTGCCGCTGGTGGCCCTGGTCGAGGACTACAACCCCGCGGCTCCGCTCGCCGACCGCACCTGGGAACAGCCCCAGTGGACCAGCGCGGCACTGAGCATTCACCGCAACTGGCTGCCGGAGGTACGGGACTACCGTTTCACCCCGGTGCTCGATCTGGCCTATCTGGCGCACGCGTTGTACATGGCGAAACACGAATTCGAGGCCCGGGAGGTCCTCACGGCGATGGGGCCGTACGCCTCCCGTATGCCCTGGAGCGCATTCGGCGATCCGGCGGAACAATTGTCGAAGGCGAGGCGTTCCTGCGGTCTTCCGGTGCCGCACGACATCTGATGCGGTAAATCTTCCCCCCAGAAAGGTTGCGGTTGTGTCCGAGCGCACGTCGATAACCCGCTCGAAATCCCCCCGTACGGCCGACCCGGTCACCCTCGACGACGACGCCACACTGCATGCGATGGGCTATCCGAGGAAACTCACCCGGAGATTCCTCGCCTTCGACAATTTCGCCATCTCGTTCACCATCATCAACATCATCTCCGGCATCTTCTCGTCCTTCGGATTCGGCATGAACGCGGGCGGGCCGCGGATCCTGGTCTTCGGCTGGATCGGGGTGTCGGTCATGGTGCTGTTCGTCGGCGCCGCGATGGGCGAGATCGCCTCCGCCTACCCGACCAGCGGCGCGCTCTACTTCTCCGCCGGCAAGCTGGCCAAGCGGCACCAGGGCGCCTGGTCCTGGTACACGGGCTGGCTGAACTTCGTCGGCCAGGTCGGCGGCACCGCCGCCACCAACTTCGCGGCCGCCACCTTCATCCAGGCGTTCGTGGCGATGCAGTGGCCGTCCTACACGCCGACGCCGCAGCAGACCGTCGTCATCACCGCCGCCATCCTGCTCGTGCAGGCGCTCGCGAACACGTACACGGTCCGGCTGGTTGCACTGGTGAACCGGATTTCCGTCTGGTGGCTGCTGATCGGCATGGTGGTGATCGTCGGCGCGCTCACCTTCGTTCCGGACCACCACCAATCGCCCTCGTTCGCCACGCACTTCGTCAACAACACCGGCTTCACCCACGCGATGTACGGCGGAATGCTCGGACTGCTCGTCACCAGCTGGACCTTCACCGGTTTCGACGGCAGTTTCCACATGTCCGAAGAAACCGTGAAGGCAACGGTCAACGCGCCGCGCGGCATCATGCGGGCCATCACCTACTCCGCGATCACCGGGCTGATCCTCATGCTCGCCCTGGTCTATGCGATTCGGGACTACGGCCATGCGGCGGGCGCCGAGGCGCCGCCGGTGCAGATTCTCATCGACGCACTCGGTCAAAACACCGCGAAGTTCCTGCTGTTGATCGTGATCGGCGCGATGCTGTTCTGCGGACTCGCCAACATGACCAGCAATACCCGGCAGATCTTCGCGTTCTCCCGGGACGGGGCGATGCCCGGCTCCCGCTGGTGGCATTCGGTGTCCGCCCGCACCCGTACGCCCGTCAAGGCGGTCTGGCTCGCGGCGGCCTGCCCGCTGGTGCTGGTGCTGCCCGGCTGGTGGTCGCACACCGCCTTCACCGCGGTGGTGAGCGTGAACGTCGTCGGGCTGTTCCTCGCCTACGCCGTACCGATCTTCCTGCGGCTGCGGCTCGACGACTTCCAGGCCGGGCCCTGGCACCTGGGCCGTTTCGGCAAGCCGGTCGCGGCCATCGCGGTGATCTGGATCCTGATCAGCAATGTGCTGTTCATGCTCCCGCAGGCGTCCCCGATCACCCCCGCCTCCTTCAACTACGCGCCCCTCGCACTGGCCGTGGTGCTCGTCATCGCCACCGTCTGGTGGTTCGCCACCGCCCGCCGGCGCTTCCAGGGCCCGGTCAGCTACGGCCGCCCGGACGAGGTCGCCGCGATGGACCTCATCTAGGGCCGGACCCGTCGGACCGGCCCCGGGACCCGAGGGACCTCCGTCCCCGCTGTCACCCCACGCCCACCGCCCCCACCGGAAGGGACCAGATCACCCGTCATGCCCGCCACCGACGCACTCACCGTCACCACCGCCACGCCGGACGACTGGCAGCAGGTGGTCCAGTGGGCCGCCGACGAGGAGTGGAACCCCGGCCGCGACGACACCGCCTGCTTCCACCCCACCGACCCGGACGGCTTCTTCCTGGGCCGCCGCGGCACCCGGCCCGTCTCCGCGGTCTCCGTCGTCAACTACTCCGCGTCCTACGCCTTCCTCGGCTACTACCTCGTCCACCCCGACCTCCGCGGACAGGGGCTGGGCCTGGCGACCTGGCGCGCCGCCTTCCCGCACGCCGGCACCCGGACCGTCGGCCTCGACGCGGTCCCGGCCCAGCAGGCCACCTACCGGCGCGCGGGATTCACCCCCGCCCACGAGACCGTCCGTTACGGCGGGCGACCCGGCCGTCCCGGCACCCCGCCGCCGCCCGAGGTCGTCCCCGTCACCGGCTCCCACCTCGATGCGCTCGCCGCCTACGACCGGCGCTGCTTCCCCGCCGACCGGCGCGGCTTCGTCACCCGCTGGCTGACCGCCCCCGGCCACACCGCCCGGGCGTACCTGCACGACGGGGAGATCGCCGGCTACGGCGTGCTGCGCCCGGCCCGCACCGGGCACCGCATCGGCCCGCTCTTCGCCGACACCGACCGGGCCGCCGAGGCGCTCTTCGACGCCCTGGCGGCCACCCTCGCCCCCGCCGACGAGATCTCCCTCGACGTCCCCGGCCCCCGGTCCGGCGCCCACGCCCTGGCCACCGGCCGCGGTCTGACCCCCCGCTCCCACACCGTCCGCATGTACACCGGCCCGGTCCCCCCGACGGACCAGCACCGCACGTACGGCGTAACGAGCCTGGAACTGGGCTGACCGTCCACCGGGCGCCCCGGTGGCGGGGCGCCCGGACGGTTCAGGCGCCCACGGTGCCGTCGATGCCCTCGCGGAGCAGGTCCGCATGGCCGTTGTGACGGGCGTATTCGTGGATGAGGTGGAGCATCACCAGGCGCAGGGAGACGTCTTCGCCCCAGCGGGGCTGGTGGCCCGTGATGTCGAGGGACGGGGCCTGCTGCTCGATGCGGCGGGCGTGCGCCACCTCCTCCTGCCAGGCGGCGAACGCCTCGGCGCCGGTGGAGCCGTCCGGGTCGTAGGCGGCCTGGTAGTCGCCCTCCGCGGACCAGACGAGCGGCAGGTCCTCGCGGTTGATCACCCGGCGGAACCAGGTGCGCTCCACCTCTGCCATATGGCGTACCAGGCCGAGCAGGGTGAGCGTGGAGGGCGGCATCGAGCGGCGGCGCAGGTCCTCGTCGGAGAGGCCCTCGGCCTTCATGGCGAGGGTGGCGCGGTGGAAGTCCAGAAAGGCGCGCAGGGTCTCCCGTTCGCCGGCGCGTACGGGCGGGGAGATGCGTTCGGTGGTCATGGCGGTCCTTCGGGAGGTGTCAGAGAGGGGTGGCCGGAGGCCTCCGGGCGGCGGAGCGGGAAAGTAGCGGACCGTCCCGGTCTGAGGGACGATCTTCGTGAGTGCTCCGTAGCGCGCCGGGGAGGCGGCCGATGGGATCTTCCCGAGTGGTGCGGGCCGCCGCAAGCGTTTTTCTGGCGCTCGCCGCCGCGGGCTGCGCGCACGACCGCGGATCGCCCGCCGCCCCGCCGACGGGCCCACGGGGTCCCGGCCCCTGGCACCGGGTCTTCGCCGACGACTTCCGCGGCGACCGGCTCAACCCGGCCAGATGGACGACGTGTTACGACTGGAACCAGGGCGGGTGCACCAACCGCGGCAACGACGAGCTGGAGTGGTACCGGCCCGGCCAGGTCTCGGTCGGCGACGGCCGGCTCACCCTGACCGCGCGGCGGCGGACGACCCGGGGGACCGACGGCCGCGTCTACCCCTGGACCTCCGGCATGGTCTCCACCGGCCGCAGCTCCTGGAACGCCCGCCCGCGCGCCGTCTTCACCTACGGCTACTTCGAGGCGTCGGTGCGCATCCCCCGGCAGGGCGGGATGCTGCCGGCCTTCTGGCTGATGCCGGCCTCGCGGTTCACACCCCCGGAGATCGACATCGCCGAGGTGCTGCAGACCCCCCGGCTGATCGATATGACGGTGCACTGGCGGGGGCCGGACGGCGATGAGCGGGCGACCGCGGGCAGCTTCGGGCCGGTGGACTTCCCGGCCCGTCACCATGTGTTCGCGCTGAACTGGGAACGGGACGCGCTCACCTGGTACATCGACGGCGAGATCCGGTTCCGGGTGACCGATCCCGCGAAGATCCCGCATGTACCGATGGAGCTGCTGTTCACCCTCGCGGTCGGCTATCCCGCGCTCCCGCCGCCGGACGTGCACACGGCCCGGATGTCGGTGGACTGGGTACGGGTCTGGCAGCACTGAGCCGGTCCGGGCACGGGCCCGCCCGGCGTTGGTTCCCGGGCGGGCCCGTGCCCTCCGGCGGGCTCACGACGGGACACAGGGATCACTTCCCGTGCGGGGCCTGGACGGCCGGGGTGTCACTCCTCTAAGGGCCGCCCCGTTGCCCGGGGCAGGGTGCCGGCTTCCGACGGCCCGCCGACCGGACGGCCGAGCAGGGCGCGGGTACGGCGGTACAGGCGCCAGCCCGTCGTGCGAAGGGACTCCCCGGCGGGATTCACCGGTGCGCCGCCGCCGCGGACCCACTGGGTGAACTGCTCCGGCCGGGTGTCCGCCCGCACCATCAGCCGGGGGATGCGCATCGGGTCCCGGTCGGCCGTGGCGAGGGCGTTGCGCACCGCGCAGGCCGAGGTCCAGCCCGCCTCCCGTACCGTGCGGCGGACCGCACTGCTGGAGTAGCCGTGCGGATAGGCGAAGGCGTAGACCGGGTGGCTGAGTGCGTCCTCCAGCCGCCGCTTGCAGTCGACGACCTCGTGCCAGACGCGCTGCGCGGGCAGGGCGTCCAGCTGGGGGTGGGTGACGGTGTGGCCGCCGATCTCGATGCCGAGCGCGTCCAGGGTGGCGATCTGGCGCCAGCTCAGCATGGCGGCCGGCGGCAGCAGACTGCCCTCCGGCGCACCGCCGGGCGGATGCACGGCACCGGTGGTGATGAACACCGTTGCGGGCAGGGCGCGTTCGGTGAGCAGCGGTGCCACCGACCAGTAGAAGTCCGCGAAGCCGTCGTCGAAGGTCAGCACCGCGCAGCGGGCGGGCAGCGCGGGCCCGCCGCGGATCGCGGCCACCAGCCGCCGCAGCGGGATGACGGTGAGCCCGGCGTCCGCGATGCGGTCGAGCTGCTCGGTGAAGGCCCGGGGGGAGACCGTGTACGGCGCGATCCAGGGCGGCGGGTCGCTGTTCACCGAGTGGTAGAGGAAGACGGGCACGGCGCTCATGACCGGTGTCCTTTCAGGACCCCCATGTGGGGCCGGAAGTGCTCTCAGGAGCCTCCTGGGGTGCGCTCCGGCAGGATGCGGTAGACGACCGCGTCGGCGGTGCGGTGGATGACGGGATAGTCGGAGCGGTGGGCCAGTGCGCTCCGCAGGTGGGCCAGGGTGCCCGGCGGCAGCGCTCCGGTGGCGGTGACCTGGGCCTCCTGGGCCCGGTTCAGGATCAGGTAGACCGGGCGCGGCGGCCCCGCCCCGGTCAGCACGTGCAGCTCGGCCGCGGGGTCACGGCGCACCTGCCACTGGTCGCCGGGCGCGGCCTCGGACAGCCACAGCCGGTCGTGGTACTCGTAATCGTGGTAGGCGTACGGGAAGTTGTCCGAGGCGCCGACGATCAGCGAACCCTCCGGGGCGTGCGTGGCCAGCCACTTGGCGGCCGAGGTCTCCGAGGTGGTGAAGTAGTTGACGTTCTCCTTGCCGAAGTACGCCAGGGACAGCGCGCCGAACAGCGCCACCAGCACCACCGGCACCGCCGCGGCCCGTGCCCGCCGCAGCGCGCGGCGCAGACCGCGGCCGCGGGAGGCGGTCAGCAGCGGAGGCAGCAGCAGCGCCGCGGCGCCGAACGCGGTCGCGGGCAGCGCGAACAGATACACCCGGAAGATCATCTCGCCGCCGTAGCTGTTGGCCACGGCCCAGGGCAGCGGCGCCACCGCCAGCCACGGCAGGGCGGTGCGCCGCAGCGAGGGCCGCACCAGCACCGCCAGCGCGGCGAGCGCGAAGACCACCGCGGACAGGATCCGGTCGGCCCAGGCGACCATCACCTGGCCGCTGGTGGCCCCGGTCAGGCCGAGCAGTCCGGACCCGGCGTTCGACTCGGGCGTGGTCAGGCCGGTGATCAGGTCGTTGAGGTTCGCCTCCAGGAACGGCCGGGCCGCGGTCAGGTCCCAGGCCAGCGTCAGCGTCAGCGAGACCAGCAGGACCGGCAACGCCACCCGGCGGTTGCGGCGGGGCAGGGACAGCAGGAGCAGCGAGCCGATCAGCATCACCGGGGTGAGCGGATGCGACACGACGATGGTGACGATCGCGAGCAGCACCAGCACCGCCCAGCCGAGCGGTGGCCGGCCCGGTCGCGGCCGGCCCGGCCGCGGCAGGCGGTGGACGACGGCCGCGATGACGCAGACGTACAGCAGGAAGGCGAACGCCTGCGGCGAGAAGTAGTCCTGGCCCACCCACGAGCAGCTGAAGAAGAGGAAGGCGCCGCCCCAGACCAGCCGCCGGCTGCGGGTGAAGGAGCGGTACAGCGCCAGCAGCGGGACCACCAGCGCCGCGTTGATCAGCAACGGGAACCAACTGGCGTAGGAGCCGGGCGACTTGAGTCCGATGTGGCTGACGAAGAGGTCGTTGAGCCAGAAGAAGCCCGGCCAGTGGGCGTAGATGGACAGCCGGCCGGCCGCCGTGGGCAGGGTGCCGGTGTCCAGCAGCACGTCGGTGACCGCGACGTGCTTCCAGGCCCAGGAGTAGCGCAGTTCGGGGTAGAGCGCGAGAGGGGTGGCGTGCAGGAAGGTGATCAGCGCCAGCACGTAGCCGGCGTGTTGCCAGGCGCGGGTGCGCCGGTCGGCCAGCGCGGCGCAGAATCCGATGCCGAGCAGCACCAGCCCGGTCCAGTAGATGACCGGCAGGACCTGCACCAGGCCCAGGTCCCGCATCGCGCCGAGGTCCACCGCGCGCAGCGAGAGTCCCCACAGCAGCAGCGCGGTGGGCAGCGCGAGCACCGCCAGGGTGTGCAGGGCGGCCTGGGCGCGGGTGCGTTCGACGGGGCGGCGCAGCCGGCCGACGGCATAGCCGAGGACGGTGGCACCCACCCCGGTCACCAGCGCCGGCACCGTGCGCGGCGGTGCCTCGCCGCCCGGCCGCAGCCCGTCGGCCACCGCGGCCGGCAGGGTGTGGCGCAGATAGGTGCGTTCGCTGGCCAGCGCCGGGCCGGTACCGGCGTGCCGGGCGACGGCCGCCTTCGACAGCCCCTCCGCGTAACAGCGGGCCCGGAAGTACGCGCGGGTGGTGCGGGCGCCGGGCACGTGGTGGCGGACCGCGGCGGCCGGCTCGTACAGCAGTTTCCCGTCGGGGTTGCGGGCCGCGACCCGCAGGCACAGTTCGGTCTCCTCGCAGCCCAGCGGGCGGGTGCCGATCCGGCCCAGGTCGGTGCGGAAGCCGCCGGCGGCCACCACCTCGGCGCGCCGGAAGGACATGTTGGCACCGATGAAGTTCCGTACCGGCGCCCGGTGTTCGGGCAGGCCCTGGTACGAGCAGCCGACCACCCAGTCGAACTCGCGGGGGAACCAGGCGGGCCGGCCGGTCTCCCACAGGGGGCGGACCAGCCCGCCGACGCCGAGCACCCGCGGATCGTGGTAGGCGGCGAGCAGCCGGGCGGTCCAGTCCGGGTCGGCCGCCGCGTCGTCGTCGAGGAAGGCCACGATGTCGCCGCCCGCGGCCCCGACCCCGGTGTTGCGGCCGCCGGAGAGCCCGCGTGCCTCGGCGTTGGGCAGCACCCGTACGCCGGAAAGTGCGCACTCGGCCCGCCGCGCCAGCTGGGGGCAGTGGTCGACGACGAGCACGATCTCGTCGGCCGGTTGGTGCTGGCGCTGCACCGAGTGGACCGCGTCCAGCAACTGCTCCCAGCGGTCGAGGGTGTAGGCGCAGATCACGACGGTCAGGGTCGGCTCGGTACGGGACGCGGCCGGAGCCGGCCGCGTTCCGACGGTCGTCGGTGCGCCACCACAGAGCACGCCGAGCACGAAGCGGACCGCCTGCAGCAGACCGGTGGCGAGGAGGCGGACTCCGAGCGCGTTCATCGGGGGCTCCTTGCGGGGGACGGCAGCCAGCGCGGCAGCGTGATCAGCAGCGGCAGGGCGAGTGCGCACTCGGCCAGCAGCCAGGCGGCCCCGACACCGGTGATGCCGAAGGGCGGGATCAGCCGGACGGTCAGGCCCAGCACCAGGGCGCACAGCGCCGCCTGGAGGGCGACGGCCCAGGCCAGCCGGCGGCGGGCGCGCGCCACGTCGATGGCCACGTTGAGCAGCAGGTTGGGCAGTGCGGACAGGGCCAGCAGCCGCAGCACGCCGGTGGCATGGTGGGCGTAGTCGGCACCGAAGACCGACAGCAGCCAGGGGGCGGTGACGACCAGGGCGGTCACCGCGACGGTCAGCAGCGGACCGGAGTGCCGCAGCACCCGGCGGCCGAGCTCGCTGATCCGGGCGGGGTCGTGCGCGGCCTCGACCAGCAGCGAACTTCCCATGTTGTACGTCGCCAGGTACAGGGTGTAGGCGATCACCCACGACAGGGAGAAGTAGGCGTTCCGGGCGCCGCCCAGGGTGTCGAGCACGATCAGCGGCACGATGTTGTAGGCGGACAGCCGGAAGAGGGCGCCACCGTAGTCGGTGGCGGCGTAGCCGAGCAGCCGGGTCGGCATCCGCCCGTCGGCGTGCGCCCGTTCATGGGCCGGCACCGCGCGCCGCAGCAGGACGTAGTTGGCGACGAGCAGCGAGACGGCCAGTGCCCCGGCCCACGACAGCAGGATGCCGGAGCTGATCGCCCAGCCCGCGGCCAGCGTCAGCACCAGGACCTTGACCACCGCGAACACCGCGTTCTCGCCGAGCACCCAGTGCGCCCGGCGGACGCCGGTCAGCGCCCCGTCCTGCACGATGAACAGCGCATAGCCCATCGTCCCCGCCACGAAGAACGGGGCGATCAACGTGCCGCGCAGGAAGCCCAGTCCGGGGGCGATCAGCGGTACCAGGGCGAGGAAGGCGCCGGCCAGCAGGCCGGCGCACAGTCCGGCCGCGGCGTAGCTGCGCAGCAGCAGCCGCCGGGTGTGCCGGCCGGCCGACGGGACGAACCGCACCAGTACGTCGGAGAGGTTGAGCTGTCCGAAGCCGGCGAGCAGGGTCACCGCGGAGATCACGGCGTACGAGCGGCCGACGGTGTCCGGGCGGTACCAGGACGTGGCGAGCACCCAGTAGAACGCCCCGACCGCGGCCGTCATCAGCGAACTGGCCACCAGTACATGGCCGTTGCGCAGCAGCGGCTCGTAGCGGAGCGCGGAGCCGACGCGCCGGCGCAGCACGACCAGATAGGGCGCGGCGGTCAGGTCCGCGACGCCCGGGGGAGCGGTGTGCGGGGTCATGACGGGCCCGTTCCGGCGGTGGCGGCGTGGTGGGTGGCGCGGACGCTGCGCAGATAGCCGACCGGCCCGTAGAGCAGGCCGCGCAGCTCCAGCAGGGCCAGCCGGGCCGGCCAGGCGCCGGCCGGTGCCGAGCGGTCGTGGGCCCGGCCGACGGCGTACCGGACGCCGCCCGGCAGCCGGCGCAGCAGGGCGGGCAGCGCCCCCGGACGGTGCCGCAGCGCGGCGGCCAGGAAGGCGCCGAACCCGGCGCCGTAGCCGAACGCCTGGGCCGGCAGGGCGGCCGCCGCACGGCGGTGGCGGTGCCAGATGACGGCGTCGGGCTGGTAGACGATGCGCTGCCCGGCGGCCAGGACGAGGAAGAAGGCCAGCAGGTCGTCGCCGCCGTACGCCGGGGTGCCGGTGCCGGTCGACGGGTCGAAGCCGCCCAGCGCTCGCAGCACGTCGGTGCGGAACGCCATGTTGGCGCCGGAGCCGAATTGCCCGGCGGTGAACGGGAAGAGCGGATCGGCGGGCGGGTCCGCCAGCGACCAGCTGCGCGCGGCGAACCCCTTGCCGAAGCCGCCGTGGAACTCCAGCGCGGACTGTGCCGCGGTCTCCAGTTCGGCCGGCACGATCAGCCCGGTGACGCAGCCGACCGGTGCCCCGCCGTCGCCCGCGGCACCGCCGTCGAAGGCCCGCTCCAGGGCGTCCAGCCACCCGGGGTCGGCCAGCGTGTCGTCGTCGGTGAAGGCGCAGATCCGGCCGCGGGCTGCGAGCAGTCCGCGGTTGTGCGCCCGGGCCAGGCCCGCCATGGATTCCCTCACATACCTGACCCGGGACGGATAGCGGTCGCGCACCAGCCGCTCGGCGGCGTCGTCGCGCGGCGCGTTGTCGACCACCACGACCTCGTACGAGGGGTGCCGGCTGCGCAGCAGCGAGTCCAGGCACTGGCCGAGCATCCCGGGACGGTTGTGGGTGGCGACGATGACGGTGATCGTGGGCGGCGCGGCCGCTCCCGGGTCCCGGACCGGACGACCGGGAACGGTCCGGGGTGCCTCCGGGGCGGCCACCGTGGTCAGTTGGCGATGCGCGGCTTCGGCCAGCGCGTGGTACAGGCCGGTGGTGTCCCCGAGGACACCGTGGGCGCTGACCATCCCGAGCGGGTGTCCTTGCAGCCGCACCAACGCCAACACGCGTCCACCCGGAGCGGCGGCCGGTGCGCCGCCGGGTGAGCGCAGCTCACCGGGCGCCGCCAGGTCCAGCTCGACGACATGGGCGGGGGTGTAGAGCGAATCGTGGGCGGCGAGACCGGGGCAGGCCGCAGCGGTGCGCGGACCGAGGCCGTTCATCGCTTCCCCGCTCCCAGGGGCGCCGAGCGCCGCCCACCGGGGCGTTCGGCGACCAGCGTCCGCAGCACCCGGCGGCCGTCGGAGACCGCGTGCAGATGCGAGCGCCCGCTGCGGCGGGGAAGTTCCAGGCTGGGCACTTCGGCGACGCGAAGTCCCAGCCGCAGTGCGTGGGCGATCAGTTCCGCCTCGATCTCGAACCCGGGCGCCTGCGGGTGCAGGTCGTCGAGGAAGCTGCGGCGGAAGGCGCAGAAGCCGTAGCACAGGTCGGTCAGGGTGGCGTGGTAGAGCCGGTTGACGACGGTGAGCAGTGCGCGGTTGCCCAGCGAGCGCACCGCCGTCAGGTCGAGCGAACCGCCGCCGGCGATGAAGCGGGAGCCCTTGACGAAGTCGAAGCCGTTGTCGAGGAAGTGCACGTAGTGCGGGATCTCGCCGGGCCACATGCTCCCGTCGGCGTCCATCATGACGATGTATTCGCAGGTCGCGGCCAGGAAGCCGGTACGCAGCGCATTGCCCTTGCCCTGCCCGGTCTGCTGGACCACGCGCACCGACGGCAGGCAGTGCGCGGCCATCCGCACGGTCGCGTCGTCCGACGCGCCGTCGACCAGGATCACCTCGTCGATGGAGGACGGGATGTGGTTGAACACCCAGGGGACGTTGCGGGCCTCGTTGTGCGCCGGGATCACCAAACTGACGGTGTGTGAGGTCGGTGGGAGGTCGCTGGCGCGGCGCATCGGGAGCGGACTGGTGATGCGGTCGCTGGAGCGGCGCAGCGGGCGGCCGCCGTCGACGGTGCGCTGGATCGTGCCCGAGGGCAGGGTGGTACTCATGAGCGTGCCTCACGAAGCGGCAACGGACGCCCGGGCCGGAAAGCCGCAGGGCGTACTTGAAGGTGAGGGGCGTACACGTCGGCGCGGCCGCCGGAGCCTGTTCGACAAGGCGCGGTACACCCGCGAACCGAAGGAGAACGAACTGCGGGGACGCGACGCAGGAGGGCCTCGCGGAGGAACTCGGTCGCTGTGCCCGGGCGATGAGACGCCGGCCGTTCTCGGACGCTGGAAGCGTCGACCACCACAACTGGCAAATGTGCTGTCCGTTGGGGCTGCGGGGCGATGCCCGCGCTGCCTACGGGTGCCAGGGCCCCATCATGGACAGCCCCTCGGTACCGAGTCAAGAGGAAATGTCCAAAATGTCGGAGAAATTATCTTCGGGGTACGGAGGGCCGTTCAGCCCTCGCCGCCGGCGCGGGTGCCGCCCGCGGCCTCGACGATCCGCCGGGTGATCTCCCCGGGCCGCACCGGACGGCCGTAGTACCAGCCCTGTGCGCAGTCACAGCCGATCGACCGCAACCGCTGTGCGTCGGCGGCCGTCTCCACGCCCTCCGCCGTCACCGACAGCCCCAGCGAATGCGCCAGCGACACCATGCCGCCGATGATCCGCCAGCCGACCGGATCCTCCCCGGACGCATGCAGTTCGGACACGAACGATCCGTCGATCTTCAGCCCGGAGACCGGCAGGTCCCGCAGGTACGCCAGGTTCGACCAGCCGGTGCCGAAATCGTCCACCGTCAGCGACACCCCCATGCCGACCAGCTCGTGCAGCGCCTCCAGCGCCGGGTCCCGCGGGCCGAGCATCGCGCTCTCGGTGATCTCCAGCTGCAGCCGGTCCGGCTCCAGATCGCTCGACCGCAGGATCCGGTCGATATCCGCGATCAGCCCGGCGTTGCGGGCCTGCCGCACCGCCAGATTGACGTTCATCCGCGGCGCCGCGTCACCGAACCGCGCCGCCCAGCGAGCCGCCTGCTCACAGGCGTGCAACAGCACCCAGCGGCCCAGCGGAACGATCAGCCCGCTGTCCTCGGCCGTCGTGATGAACTCGTCCGGACCCAGCACCCCCAGCTCCGGATGGCGCCAGCGCACCAGCGCCTCCACCGCCACCATCGCCCCGTCGTCCAGCGCGCACAGCGGCTGGTAGTCGAGGAAGAACTCCCCGCGGTCCAGCGCCATCGGAATCCGCACCGACATCGCGTACTGGCTCACCGCCACCGCGTTGCGCTGCGGATCGAACAGCGTCCAGCGGCCCCGGCCCTCCTTCTTCGCCCGGTACAGCGTCAGGTCCACGCTGCGCATCGCGGCGCTCGCCGTCGTCGCGGCGACCGGCTGCTCCACCACCCCCATGCTGGCCCTGACCACCAGCTGCTGATCGCCGATCAGGAAGGGCGGTCCCAGCGTCCCCAGCAACCGCTGGGCCAGCGCGATGCCCTCCTGCGGCCCGCTGCTCCGCTCCATCAGGACCGCGAACTCGTCCCCGCCCAGCCGCGCCACCAGATGACCCAGCGGCGCCACCCCGGAGTGCAGCCGGTCCGCGACCGCCCCCAGCAGCTGGTCACCCGCGTCATGGCCCAGGCTGTCGTTGATGTTCTTGAAGCCGTCCAGGTCCAGCGAGCACAGCCCGAACCGCGCCCCCGGCCCCGGATCGTCGAACAGCGCCTCCAGCCGCTCGAAGAACGCCGTCCGGTTCGGCAGCCCGGTCAGCGGATCGTGCGTGGCCTGATGGCGCAGCCGTTCCTGCAGCCGGTGCTGGTCGGTGATGTCCTCCAGCATCGCCACCTGGAAACGGGGCGTGCCCTGTTCGTCGCGGATCAGCGAGACCGTCAGATGCGTCCAGATCACCTCGCCGTCCCGCCGGTAGTACGGCTTGTCGCACTGGAAGTTCTCCCGCCGGCCCTTGACCAGCTCGTGGTACGTCTCCCAGACACGGGCCGAATCCTCGGGGTGGACCAGCGACTCGATGTTGAGCCCGCGCATGTCCGCGGCGGTGGCCGCGAACATCTCCTGCAACGCACCGTTCACCGCGATGAGGTTCCCCTCCAGGTCCGCGAAGCCGATGCCGATCGCCGCGCGCTCGAACATCGCCCGGAACCGGGCCTCCGACGCGTACAACGCCCGCTCCGCGTCCCGCCGCGCCAGGTCCACCGCACGCCGGATCGCCTCCTGCTCACGCAGCGTCCGGTCCCGCAACGCGGCCGACCAGCCCGCGGCGAACGCCCCGGTCAGCGCGGGCCCCCGGCCGTCCGCCGCCGGCCACTCCTGGATCAGCTCGACGGCCCGGGCGAGCAGCACGGGATCGGTGAACTGGGCGTCGACCAGCAGCGCCCCGGCCCGCTCGGCCGGCCCCGGGTCGAACGGGTCCTCCGCATGGGCGCGGCTGAGCAGCTCGGCCGTGCGGTACACCAGCGGGCCCAGCACCCCCGGGCTCACCGCGGCACCGTGGCCCTGCCGCAACAGCCGGGACCAGGAGTCGCGGAAACGGACCGCGGCGGCGTCCACGCGCCGCCCCCCGGCCAGGAAACTCACCGTTTCAACCCCACTCCCGCCAGACCGCTGACCAGCTCCGGATGCGGTCCCACCGACGCGGGGTCCTGCGGACGCCACTCCGTGAGGTAGACCACCCCCGGCTCCAGCAGCTCGAATCCGTCGAACAGCGCCACGATCTGCTCCCGGGTACGCATGGTCAGCGGCGCCGATGCCCGTGCGTACAGGTCCTCGTGCTTGTCCACCACATCCGGCCGGCCCTCCCGCGACCCGTGCGACAGCGCCAGCGCACTGCCCGCCGGCAGCGGCGCGAACAGCTCCCGGACGATCCGCGCCGGGTCCTCCTCGTCCGTCACGAAATGGAGCACGGCCAGCAGCAGCACCGCCACCGGCTGGCCCGGACGCAGCAGTTCCGCCACCGCGGGCTGCGCCAGCAGCGCCGCCGGATCCCGCATGTCGGCCTGGGCCACCGCACACAGCGGGTCATCGGCCACCAGCAGTCTGCTGTGCTGCACGGCCACCGGGTCGATGTCCACGTACACCACCCGTGCCTCCGGCTGCACCACCCGCGCGACCTCGTGGACCGGGCCGAAGGTGGGGAGCCCGGAACCGATGTCCAGGAAACGGGTGAGGCCCTCCCCGGCGAGGAACTGCACGGCCCGCCGCAGGAAGGCCCGGTTCGCGCGCATGATCAGCGGCAGGTCCGGCCACATCTCGATGGCCTCCCGGGCGAGCTCCCGGTCCGCCGCGAAGTTGTGCGAACCGCCCAGGTAGCAGTCGTAGACCCGGGCGACGTTCGGAACGTCCTGGTCGGTGCCCTCGGGTACCCACCGCCGCCGCGTCATCCAGCGTCCCTCCTCCCCAGGCGAGAGGAATCCCACGCTGCAGAGAAAAGCCTCCTACGATCCCATATCCGCCGCAAGCGGGCCAGTCGGGAGCCGTGCCGCGTACGCCGGACGGGCGGACCGCGCGCACCGCCGCCGGCGCGCGCAGAATGGAATCCTCCGAGGGGACGCCATGCCCGGACGCATCGAGGACTACGCCCTGCTGGGCGACCTGCAGACCGCCGCCCTGGTCGGACGGGACGGCTCGATCGACTGGCTGTGCCTGCCCCGCTTCGACTCGCCCAGCTGCTTCGCGGCCGTCCTCGGCGACGAACGGCAGGGCCACTGGCGGATCGCCCCGGTGTCCGGCGGAGCGTGCACCGGCCGCGCCTACCGCGGCGACACCCTGATCCTGGAGAGCATTTGGCAGACCCCCGACGGCGCCGTCCGGGTCGTCGACTTCATGCCGCAGCGCGACCAGTCACCACGCCTGGTCCGCCTCGTCGAGGGCCTGCACGGCACCGTCGAGATGCGCGGCGACCTGCGGCTCCGCTTCAACTACGGCCGGATCGCCCCCTGGGTGCGGCGCACCGAGCACCACCGCATCGCGGTCGCCGGCCCGGACTCCGCCTGGCTGCGGCTCGCCCCCGGCGTACACACCTACGGCCACGACACCAGCACCCGTTCGGAGTTCACCGTACGGGCCGGTGAGCGGGTGCCGTTCGTCCTGACCTGGCAGCCCTCCCACCTGCCCAACGCCCACCGGATCGACCCGGACCGGGCGCTGCGGGAGAGCACCGACGCCTGGCGGCGCTGGACGGCCGGCTGCCGCTACGACGGCGAATGGCGCGACGCCGTCCGGCGCTCCCTGATCACCCTCAAGGCGCTCGCCTACCGGCCCACCGGCGGGATCGTCGCCGCCGCCAGCGCCTCCCTGCCCGAACACCTCGGCGGGGTGCGCAACTGGGACTACCGCTTCTGCTGGCTGCGCGACTCCAGCATGACGCTGTCCGCCCTGCTGCGCGGCGGCTTCCGCGACGAGGCGGCGGCCTGGCGGCAGTGGCTGGTACGGGCCATCGCCGGCGACCCGCGCGACCTGCAGAGCGTCTACGGCGTCGCAGGCGAACGGCGGCTGCCCGAGACCGACGCCGACTGGCTGCCCGGCTACGAGCGCTCCGTCCCGGTCCGCTTCGGCAACGCCGCCGTCGACCAGCTCCAGCTCGACATCTACGGCGAGGTCGTCGACACCCTCTACCTCGCGCTGCGCGCCGGCATCCCGATGGAACGCCATGTCTGGGGCCTGCTGCGGACCTTGATGTCCTTCATCGAGGCGCACTGGCAGGACCCGGACGAGGGCCTGTGGGAGGGCCGCGGCGGCCGCCGGCACTGGGTGCACTCCAAGGTCATGTCCTGGGTCGCCGCGGACCGGGCGGTCCGGATGGCCCGGCTGACCGGCCTCCCGGCGCCCGTCGACCGCTGGCGGGCGATGCGCGACGCGGTACACGCCAATGTCTGCGCATACGGTTACGACCGGGAACGCGGCGTGTTCGTCCAGCGCTACGGCAGCCGTGACCTGGACGCGGCCACCCTGTTCATCGTCAAGACCGGCTTCCTGCCGCCCGACGACCCCCGGGTCGTGCGCACCGTCGACGCGGTGCGCGACGGACTCGACCACGCCGGCTTCCACCGCCGCTACGCCGCGCGGACCGCGGTCGACGGCCTGCCGGGCACCGAAGGCGCCTTCCTGGCCTGCTCGTTGTGGCTCGCCGACGCGCTGGCCGCGACCGGCCGCCGGGACGCCGCCCGGGAACTGTTCGCCCGGGTGCTGTCGGCGGCCAACGACGTCGGCCTGCTCTCCGAGGAATGGGACCCCGCACAACGCCGCCAACTGGGCAACACCCCCCAGGCGTTCACCCATGTCGCCCTGGTGAACACGGCGTTCCTGCTGTCCGAGGACGCCGCCGTCGCCGCATGACGCCGCCCATATCCGGCCAACTCCCTTTACCTGCTTGTTCGTTCAGCCGCGCAGCGCCCCGTAGCGCCGCAGCGCGCCGCGCACCCGGGAACGCAGCCAGGGCCGGGCGGTGATGAAGTCCCGGGCCGTACGCTCGGCCGCGTCGTGCAGCAGACAACCGCCCGCCACCAGTGTCGGCCGCCACAACACACCCTGTGGCAGGCTGCGTTGCTCGGTGGTGAACGCCTGCTTGTACTCCGAGTCGCCGGTGCCCAGGTCGACGGTGGTCACCCCCAGCTCCGCCGCGGTCGCGATCACCCGGCCGAGCAGCACCGTCCCCGGCGAATGCGCCGCGTACCGGTGGTCGAAGGCGGTGACGCAACAGGTCATCACGGTCGCCGAACGCAGCGTGAGCTGCATCGCCGCCGGCTCGTCACCCAGGTACAGCACGGACAGCGCGCCGGTGCACGTCGGCGCCCGCAGCCCCGCCAGGACGCGCGCCAGCTCCGTACCGCACTCCGTGGCCAGCGGATCGGACCAGCCGCTCGCCCGGTACTGCGCCGACTTCCAGCGCAGCATCGTCCTCAGCAGCCCCGGATCGCACTCGTCGAAGACGTACCGCACCGGCACCTCGCCGCGCGCCAGCCGGTTCTCGTGCTTGCGCAGCGTCTTCGCCGACGCGGGCGAACGCCGCCGGACGGCCGTGCGGTGGGCCTCGTAGCCCTCGCTCAGATCGGCCAGCGGACTCGGCACCCGGCCCAGCAGCCGGACCCCCGCGGGCACCGCGGTGCCCGCCCCGCCGAGCGGCGGACCGGCCGGCTCGGCCTGCACGAACCGCCACACCGCCAGCCGGCACGCGGCCAACACGGCACGGTAGTCGGGCCGCGGCAGACCGGGCTCGCAGAGCAGCCCGCCCACGTCCGTGAAGCCCTTGCCGATGACCTCGCCGACGCCGTGCCCGCGCTCCTCGAAGCCCAGCCAGCCGCACCGCCCGTCGCTCTCCAGCACCGCGACCCGGGCGGCCGGCCGGACCCCGCCGACCGCCCGCGCGAAATCCGGGGACAGCACCGGGTGCGCCGGGCGGCCCGGCGCGGACAGCGCCCGGGCCCAGCGCTCGGCCCGGATCCCGTCGAGCGCACCGGCCGCCAGGACCTCGATGTCCATCCCTACGCCTCCGCATCCCGCGCCGGGGCAGCCGGCGCGGGGTCGTCGGGGAGATCCGGAAGAAGACCCTCAGGAGCGTCCCCCGGAGCGCGCGGCCGTCACGGCAGATACCGCTCGATGACGCCCGGACCCTCCTCGGCGATGAGTCGCCTGGCCCATTCCAGGCTCGACGGGGTGGGCTCGCGCCCGGACGCCCGCACCAGGTCCTCCGGGTCGTAGGGCCGCTCGCTGCCGGTGTACAGCTCGGCCGGCCGGTGCGGGGCCGGCTGCTCCTTGCCGTTGCTCGTCACAGGTCCTCCTTCGTCCGCGCCCGCCGGGTCGCCGGGACCTCGCTTGGTTCCATCATGGGGCGGTCACCGAACACCCGCACGGCGTACGCCGGACCGCGGCCCCGCGGCCGGTCCGGCCCCCGGCCGCGGCGCCCCCGGATACCGCGGCGGGAACGCCTGCTCGGTCCAGATGGTCTTGCCGTACGGCGTGTACCGGGTGCCCCAGCGCTGCACCAGCTGCGCGACGATGAACAGCCCCCGCCCGCCCTCGTCCTCACTGGCCGCGTGGCGCAGGTGCGGCGAGGTGTGCCCGGTGTCGGACACCTCGGTCAGCAGGGTCAGATCACGCAGCAGCCGCAGGTGCAGCGGCCCCGAGGCGTGCCGTACCGCATTGGTGACCAGCTCGCTGACCGCCAGC
Source organism: Streptomyces sp. NPDC059649 (assembly GCF_042734445.1). Classification (NCBI taxonomy): domain Bacteria; kingdom Bacillati; phylum Actinomycetota; class Actinomycetes; order Kitasatosporales; family Streptomycetaceae; genus Streptomyces; species Streptomyces sp. NPDC059649. The sequence continues at coordinate 80,221 of NZ_JBHWDV010000022.1, read as the reverse complement.
TCGGTCGCGTACGACAGCTCCTCCAGGCCCCACGCCCGCAGCTGCGCGGTCGCCAGCTCCCGGGCCGCACCCACCGCGGCCGGTTCGGCGGGCAGCTCCCAGGCCGCCACCTGCCGCGCGTCCAGCTCACGGGTGCGCACCAGCAGCAGCGCCGAGTCGTCGGCGGCCGGTCCGTCCGGCAGCAGCTCGGCCATCGCACGGTCGCACAGCTCCTCCAGCGGCCGGCGGTTCTCGGCCAGCACCCGGCCCAGGATCTCCAGCCCCTGGTCGACGTCCCGGTGCGGTGACTCCACCAGCCCGTCCGTGAACAGCGCGATCAGACTGCCCGGCGGCAGTTCGAGGTCCAGCGACTCGAACGGCAGCCCGCCCAGGCCGAGCGGCGGCCCGGCCGGCAGATCGGGGAAGAACATCGTGCCCGACGGGTCGACCACGGCCGGCGGCAGATGCCCGGCCCGGGCCATGGTGCAGCGCCGCGACACCGGGTCGTAGACCGCGTAGAGGCAGGTCACGCCGGTGGCCACGTCGTCCGGGCCGGTGTGCGCGCCGACCTGGACCGTCTCCTCCTCCGCGGGCTGCCCCACCAGGTCGTCCAGCCGGCTCAGCAGCTCGTCGGGCGACAGGTCCAGCTGGGCCAGCGCCCGGACCGTGGTCCGCAGCCGCCCCATGGTCGCCGCCGCCTCCAGGCCGTGACCCACCACGTCGCCCACCACCAGCCCGACCCGGGTCCCCGACAGCCCGATCACGTCGAACCAGTCACCGCCCACCCCGGCCCGGTCGTCGCTGGGCAGATAGCGGTACGCCACGTCCACCGCGGACTGCTCCGGCACGTGCTGCGGCAGCAGATTGCGCTGCAGGGCCAGCGCGGCGGCGTGCTCGCGGGTGAAGCGGCGGGCGTTGTCCAGGCACACCGCCGTCCGGGTGACCAGCTCGTCGGCGAGTTCGATCTCGCCCTTGTCGAACACCGAGGGGTGCGTCCCGCGCGTGAAGGTCACCAGCCCCATCGGGGCGCCGCCCGCCCGCAGCGGCACCACCATCGAGTTCTCCGCCCGCACCATCCCCCCGGAGGACAGACTGCGGTACTGCAGCGACCCCGGCGGATACTCGATCCGGTACGGGCTGTGCGGTACGGCGTCCGCCGGGTCACCGGCGCTGCGGGTGGCGACCCGGACCAGCGGCGGCACCGTACCGTCCCCCGGCGCCGGCTCCTCGCCCTCCAGCACCGGGCGCACCAGGTCCACGGTGACCGTCCGCGCGAAGTCCGGCACCGCGACCTCGGTGATCTCCCGGGCCGTGACCGTCATGTCGAGCGTCGTCCCGATCCGGATACCGGCCGCCACCAGCAGGTTCAGCCGGCGCTGCGCCTGATAGCGGTCGGTGATGTCGAAGGCGTCCTCACACACCCCGAGGACCCGCCCGTGCGCGTCGTGCAGCCGGTAGTAGGAGCACGACCAGACGTGGTCCGGGCCCGGCTCGGACGGCTGCTGGCCGACGAAGTGCAGATCGAGGACCGGCTCACCGGTCTCCAGGACCTGCTGCATCACCGCGTCGAGCGTGCGCGGGTACCCCTCCGTCACGAACTCGCCGTCCGGGTACAGCGCCTCGGCCCGGGTACCGAGGAACTCCCGCAGCGGCAGCCCGATCTCCTTCACGAACGCGGCGTTCCCCCACGTCACCCGCAGATCGGTGTCATAGATGCCGAGCCCCACCGGGGACTGCGTGGCCAGCCCGTGCAGCATCGCCTGCCGCGACTCCCACTCCTGCTGCGCGTCCAGCCCGGCCGCCACCAGGATGCAGGCCGGCGCACCCGGCGCGGAGCCGCCGGCCGCGGGCTCCAGCGGGCAGGTGGTGACCGCCACCGGCAGCAGCCGGCCGTCCCGGTGCCGTGCGGTGCCCGGCCGGCCGCTGCTCAGCAAGGGCTCCGCGGACGACCGGGACCCCGCGTCACCGCCCGCCTCGGCGGCCGGGAAGAACGTCTCACAGGGGCGCCCGATGACCTCCTCCGGCCGGTACCCGAGCAGCCGCTGCGCGGCCGGACTCCAGCCGATGACCAGGTCCCGGGCGTCGAGCACCGCTGTGGCCGCCCTGGTGACGTCGAGGGGACCACGGAAGTCGGCGCTCTCCGCCGCGTTCCATGCGTTCATGGCATCAACCCAGCCCGGTTCAGTACCTACAGCATCGAGCCGGATCAAGACCGGCACAACTGCGCTGCCCCGCGACGGGCGCCCCGGTGCGGCCCCGCTGTGTCGCTGGCACAGTGGGAGGGGGTGCGAAGCGACAGGAGGCGGATGGCATGTCGGCCCATGGCCCCACGACCCCGGTGCGCGGCGCTCCGTGCTGGGTCAGCCTGATGGCCCGCGATCTCGAAACGGCGCAGGAGTTCTACTCCGCCGTGCTGGGCTGGCGGTTCCGCCCGGCCAGCCTCGGCCAGGAGTTCTCCGTCGCGATGGCCGACGGGCAGCCGGTCGCCGGCATCGGCGCACTCGCCCAGAGCTTCCAGGTCGCGGTGGCCTGGACGTCGTACTTCGCGGTGGAGGACGCCGACCTGACCGCCGACCGGATCCGCGAGCGCGGCGCGACCGTCGCGGTCGGCCCGCTCAAACTCGGCCCCGGACGCGCCGCGCTGGCCGCCGACCGCGACGGCGCCACCTTCGGTTTCTGGGAGGGCCAGACGCTCGCCTGGTCGGTCGGGCAGGGGCGCGCCCCCGCCTGCCTGGAACTGCGCACCCGAGATGCCTTCGAGGCCGCCATCTTCTACGCCGAGGTCTTCGAATGGGCCTCCGACCGGCCCGGCGGCTGCGAGGTCACCTACGAACACGACCAGGTCGTCGTGCACGACGGCACCCACACCGTCGCCACCCTGCGCGGCGGCGGGGTCGAGGCCGCCCCGGACCCACGGGTGCGGCCGCGCTGGCACGTGCACTTCCCGGTCGACGACATCGAGAAGGTGGCCGCCACCGCGGTCGCCGCCGGCGGGACCGTCACCCCGGTGACGGCGACCGCCGACGGCAACGGCAGTCAGGCCGTCGTCCGCGACCCCGACGGCGGCCTGTTCACCGTCACCTCGTCCGAGCCCCCCTGATCCCCGCCGGACCGCGAGTCCGGGCGGCCGGCCGGCGCGTCACCGGCCCTGCTCCGGTTCCAGCGGGGGACACCACGCCGCCTGCTTCCGCCCGCCGACCCGGCCGCAGAACCCGGCCTGGGCGGGCCGCCCCGTCCGGTCGATGCGCTGCACCGACAGCAGCTTGTCCAGCGGCACCTGGCGGTCCACCTCACCGCCGAAGCTGATGATCCCGCTCGCCCCGTCGAGCGCCTCGTCCCCGTGCACCCCGCTGATCGCGTGCCACACCGCGGGCGGCGTCAGCGGCATCTGCGCGGCCTCCTCCCGCAGTTGCTTGACCGCGTTGACGTACAGCTTCACGGCGTCGAAACCGAGCGCCGCATGCCCGTCGAGCGAGGAGTTGGGCACCTTCGCGCACTCCTCGGGGAACAACCGGCTCAGCTCCGCGTACAGCTCGCTGCTGCCGTCGCAGTGCGCCGAACCGAGCGTGAAGTCCAGGAAGTCGTACGGGATCCCCGGATAGTGCCCCCGGCGGTCCGCGTCCGCCGCCAGCCGGGCCACGTCGTCCCCGCCGATCAGCACCGGCGGATCGGAGTTGCAGGACTCGTTGATCCCGCCGAGCAGCGACTCGAAGTCCTCCGAGCGCCCCGCGAAGAACACCACCCCCGGGTACGAACAGCTCCGCTGCCCCACCGTGCCCGGGCCCGGGGCGTCCGACGAGGGCTCCTGGCCCGGCGGCGGGGGCGGGGTGAACGACGTCCGCTCCACCGCGAACTCCCGCGCCCGGAAGCGCCGTTCGACGTCGTCGCTGAGCGTCCTGCTGTAGGTGTCGCTGGGATCGGCGGACGCGATGATCCGCACCCGCCGGGCCGGCCGGCCCGCACCGGTCCGTACCACGTGGTCGGCGTAGGCGGCGGCCACCTCCGCCTCCCGGGTGTTCTGCGGCGACACCTGGAAGTACATCGGCGACTGGCGCACCAGCGAATCCGCGGACAGCGTGGTGGCCACCATCGGCAGCCCCACCGCGGTCAGTTTCCGTATCGTCCGGTTGGTCGCCTCCCGGCTCTGGTCCAGCCCGGTGACCCCCACCAGCGACGGGTCCTGCTGCCCCAGCCGCTCCAGGATCTCCACCACCCGCGGGCCGAACCGCATCCCGGACCCGGCGTTCGCGGGGAAGATCCGCAGGATCGGCTCGGTGGCCCCGCTGCTCCGCAGCTGCCGGGACTGTGCGCTCGCCGCGCCCTGCAACGCCTCGCGCCCGTAAGCGAGTTGACCGGTGAGCTTGCCCGAGACGCTGAGCAGCGCGGACAGATGCACCAGGGTGACGAACGGCCGTTCCGGCGCCGCCCGGTGCTCCTGCTCGGCGACCGCGTTCTGGGCGTAGATCTTCTGCAGGGTCCGGTCCAGCGACGGATCGGGGGAGTGGAAGGTGAAACCGTGCCGGGCCACCCCGATGCACTCGCCGGTCTCCGCGGTGCGCAGGGTCTCCGCGTCGGCGTTGAACCGGCCGAGGCCGCAGTGCGCCTGCCGGTACCGGCCCTCCGCGCCCAACACCAGACCGCCCGCGCCCAGCAGCGCGGCGACGACCGCGCCGGCCGCCACGACGGACACCCCCTTGCGCGCCCACAACGGCGGTTCGGGGATCCGCAGCCGGGCGTCCTGCGCCACCTCCAGCCGCCGGGTCAGCTCGTAGCTCTCCTCGGACGGCGGCATCAGCCGCGGCACCCTGACCGGCAGGTACCAGGGGGCGCGGTTACGGGCCCGGCCCTGGTGCAGGAAGGTGTCCCGCCAGCCGCCGTAGAGCCGGTCGGTCAGCTCCCACAGCTCGCTGCGGCCCCAGTCCGCCCGGGCCCGGCTGCCCTCGGCCGGCGGCTCCGCCCCGCACGCGATGATCAGCAGCGGATCGAAGGCACCGGTCTCGTTGCGGACGTCGATGACGGCCTGGAGCAGCTCATGACCGCAGTTGTCCGGGCCCACCCCGTCGAGCAGCGCGACGCAGTACGCGGTGCGCCGGGCCGTACGGGGCCGCCACGGCCGGCGGCGGAAGGCGACCCGCAGATCCTCCAGGAACGCGTTGACCATCAGCTTCCGCAGCTGCTCCGGGTCCTCGACCTGGTGGTGCGGTGCGGTCAGCCGCTCGGCGAACCCGATGAAGGTACCCGGGTCGCGCGGGGCGAGATAGGGCTGGTTGAGCAGCCAGCGGTACTCCCGGCCCAGGCCGCGGCGGACCCGGAACCAGGCGAGCGGGAAGACGTGCACCGCGAACAGCCACACCCACCACGGCACCGTGCCGTCGACCGCCAGCTCGGTCTCCGGGGAGCGCAGCAGCCCGAACATCCGCCGCCGCCGGAACTCCCGCTCGCGCAGCCCCTGTAACAGCGTGTGGTCGGTGCCCTCCACGTCGCCCAGGTCGTCGGGGCGGTTCCCGGTGCCGACCTGGGTCAGCCAGTTGACCAGGCCGAACCGGCGGAAACGGACCCTGCCGTCACTGCCGTTGACGCTCCGTGCGAAGCCCTGGGCGAGGCGTTCCAGGGTCCGCCGCACCGCCTCGACGGACTCCGGCTCGGACCGCGGCGCGTCGGCCGCGAGGTCGCAGCGCACATGCGGCACCCGGCGCGGATCGGCGTGGCTGAGGAAGTAGCCGATGCCCTTGGCGAGTTGGGTGTGGTCGGGGCCGGCCACCAGACAGAGCACCGGCAGGCCCTCCCGGCCCTGCGCCACTCCTCGGTGCCGCACCGGTTCCGGACACTCCCGCCGGCGTGGCCGGCGGGTCAGGTCGGCGATCAGACGGAGCAGATGGCCGGCTCCGCGGAAGACAGGGATCTGGGAATCGAGTTCGTTCGACGCCATGGTGCCCCTGAGGACGGGTCGGGGTAGGGCCGGTATTCTGACACCGCGTCCCAGGCGGTCGCTATGGTTCCGCCGTACTCGAGGACCCCGTGGCCACCAACGGCCCCGCCCGCCCCGGGGAGGGGGCGGGCGGGGCGTCAGCTGCGTCGTCGCTGTCTTGGTCGCTGTCGTGCCGGTGTGTCGGACGAATCCGTCGAACGTCTTCGGCGGACGTCGTTGCCGATCGGCGTTGTCGAACGGCGTTGCCGATCAGCGTTGTTGAACGGCGTGGTCAGTTCAGCGAATCGATCACGGCATCACCCCCGCACTCTGGTCACTGCCGGCGCTCTGGTCGGCACCGGCACCCTGGTCGGCACCCGCGCTCGGGTCGGCACCGGCGCTGGCGTCGCCCCCGGCGCTCTGGTCACCACCGGCGGCCTGGCCGCCGCCGGCGCTCTGGTCACCGCCCGCGCCCGCGCTCCCGGCGCCGCCACCGGCTGCACCCGCGTCGCCGCCACCGGCTGCACTCCCGTCACCGCCGCCGGCTGCACCGCCGCCGCCCCCGCCGGCGCCGATCTCCGCGCCGGTGGCCTTGAGGGCGTCGGTGACCGGCTGGAAGAAGGTCTCGCCGCCCTGGGTGCAGTCGCCGCTGCCGCCCGAGGTCAGCCCGACGGCGGAGTCACCGGCGAACATCGAGCCGCCGCTGTCGCCCGGCTCGGCACAGACGTCCGTCTGTATCAGGCCGTTGACGATGTCGCCGTTGCCGTAGTTGACCGTGGCGTCCAGCCCGGTGACGGTGCCGTCGTGCACGCCGGTGGTGGACCCCGAACGCTGCACCTTCATGCCGACGGCGGCCTCCGCCGCCTTGGTGATCTTCTGGGTGGAGCCGTTGCCGAGATCCACCGCGCTCTGCGGCTGCGCGCTCTTGTCGTCGTAGGTGACCAGCGCGAAGTCGGTCTTCGGGAACTGCGAGTCCTGCACGCTGCCGAGCGGCTGGCTGCCGGCCTGGTCCGCGGACCAGGTGGGGGAGTCGTTGCCGCAGTGGCCCGCCGTCAGGAACGCGGGCGCGCCCTTCACCGTGACGTTGAAGCCCAGCGAACAGCGGGCGTTGCCACCGAAGATGGCACTGCCGCCGATCGGCCCGGCCGCCGAACCGCCGCCCCCTTGCCCGCCGTTGGCCCCCTGCCCGCCGTCCTGGCCGCCGTTGGCCTGACCGCCGTTGGCCTGACCGCCGTTCGCCTGGCCGCCGTTGGCCCCCTGGCCACCGTTCTGGCCCTCGCCGCCGGCCGGCGGGGTCCCCGGGTCCTCGCTCATTCCCCCGCCGTCGAACCGCCGGAACTCGCCCTGCGACCGCTTGACGGTGACCATGTCCGCGCCCATGCCACGGGTGGCCTTGTTGAGCGTCGCCATCTTCGTACCGGTGACAGTTCTGTCGGCGACCACCACGATCTTGTTGGTCTTCGGGTCGATCGACCAGGCGGTGCCGGGCACCGCCACGGTCTCGCGCAGCGTCTGCGTCCCGGCCTTGAGCGCGGTCATGCTGTTGTGCACGACCTTCGCGACCGCGCCCTTGGCCTGCACCCGCTCGGCGGCGTCCTGCGACAGCACGTTCATCACCAGGTGGCCGTTGGCGCCGTCCAGGTACCAGCCGGCGTTGTCGGCGCCGAGGTCCGACTTCAGGGCCGTCGCCAGCCGCGTCGCCGCGGAGGCGCTGAAGGTACGTGGGGCCGGCGGCCGGTCCGTGCTCGCATTGGCGTTGGGGAGCAGGATCGCCGCGCCCATGACGGCGGCCGCGGCGGCGCCGATGACGACGCCGGTCCGCTTGTTCACATGTCGGTGGCTCACTTCACTGACCTCCAGGCCGCACAGGAACGGAGCACACGGAGCGCCGTGGTGCGGCGCGGCGCGCCCCGTGTGTGGTTGCATCCAGTCCTACGGAGTCCGCCGCACCCCGGACTCAGGCCCGCTCAACCTGTGATGAATTCCGCCGGCCACCTGTGCGACGCCCTACACTCCCGCGCCCGGCCCGCGCGGACCGGCCGGAGGACGACCGGCCCGGGCGTGACCGAATCCGTGCCCTCACCGCCCCGGCTCTGCTTGGCTGGTGCCCTCGGCGATCACCACGACCGGGTGATCACCACGACCACGGGAGGTCCACGCCATGGCACTCACCCACTGGGGGTTCATCTACACGGCGGCCGGCAGCGCCGCCGGCGGCGAGGTGAACGTGGTGGACACCGGCTCCTGCCGCAGCGTGTTCATCGGGGTAAGCAAGCCCGAGGAGGGCGTCGAGGCGGCCCGCAAGCTGGTGGCCGACGGGGTCCAACTGATCGAGCTGTGCGGCGGTTTCGGGCCGGTCTGGGCCGGCCGGATCATCGACGCGATCGACGGCGTGGTCCCGGTGGGCACGGTCGGGTACGGGCCCGAGGCCGTCGACCAGGTCCACGCGATCTTCTCCTGACCGGGCCGCGGCCCGTCCGCCCCGCCGGGCGCCGCGGCGGGGCGTGAAGATCAGCTGTCACCGCGCTTAAGAAAACCTCGATGGACCCGGCGCCCGCCGTACGGAAGATTTTCCGGCGGAGATCGGGTGGCCGGAACATGACCGCCCCCGACACGTCATGCACTCTTACGTACGGGAGCCGTCGCGGTGAAGGCACTGGTCAAGCAGAAGGCGGAGCCGGGGCTCTGGCTCACGGAGGTGCCGGAACCGGCCATCGGCCCGGGCGATGTCCTGATCAAGGTGCTCCGCACCGGCATCTGCGGCACCGACCTGCACATCCGCGCCTGGGACGGCTGGGCGCAGCAGACGCTGACCACCCCGCTGACGATCGGCCACGAATTCGTCGGCGAGGTGGTCGCCACCGGCCGTGACGTGGCCGACATCGCGACCGGCGACCTGGTCAGCGGCGAGGGCCACCTGGTCTGCGGCAAGTGCCGCAACTGCCTCGCCGGGCGCCGCCACCTGTGCCGCGCCACGGTCGGGCTCGGCGTCGGCCGGGACGGCGCCTTCGCCGAATACGTGGCACTGCCCGCGACGAACGTGTGGGTGCACCGCGTCCCCGTGGACCTCGACATCGCCGCCGTCTTCGACCCGTTCGGCAACGCCGTGCACACCGCGCTGTCGTTCCCGCTGGTCGGCGAGGACGTCCTGATCACCGGCGCCGGGCCGATCGGCCTGATGGCGGCGGCGGTGGCCCGGCACGCGGGCGCTCGCAACGTCATGATCACCGACGTCAGCGAGGAACGCCTGGCGCTGGCCCGCAAGATCGGCGTCAGCCTGGCGCTCAACGTCGCCGAGGCGGACATCGCCGACGGCCAGCGCGCCCTCGGTCTGCGGGAGGGCTTCGACGTCGGACTGGAGATGTCCGGGCGGCCCGAGGCGGTCCGCGACATGATCGCTAACATGACGCACGGTGGCCGGATCGCGATGCTCGGCCTGCCCGCCCAGGACTTCCCGGTCGACTGGTCGCGGATCGTCACCTCCATGATCACGATCAAGGGCATCTACGGCCGGGAGATGTTCGAGACCTGGTACGCGATGTCCGTCCTGCTCGAAGGCGGACTGGACCTCGCCCCGGTGATCACCGGCCGGTACCCGTACACCGACTTCGAGGCCGCCTTCGACGACGCCGCGAGCGGCCGCAGCGGCAAGATCATCCTGGACTGGAGCGCCTGATCACGGCCCGACCGCGCCCGCCCGTCCCACCCGCACCCTCCTGGAGATTTCCTGATGTTCCACTCCGTACGCGACGAACTGCGCGGCACCCTCGACGAGATCGTCGCCGCCGGCCTGCACAAGCCCGAGCGGGTCATCGGCACGCCCCAGTCGGCGACCGTCGACGTCACCGCCGGGGGCAACCCCGGTGAGGTCCTCAACTTCTGCGCCAACAACTACCTGGGACTCGCCGACCACCCCGAGGTCATCGCGGCCGCCCACCAGGCGCTGGACCGCTGGGGCTACGGCATGGCGTCGGTGCGTTTCATCTGCGGCACGCAGGAGGTGCACAAGGAGCTGGAGGCGCGGCTGTCCGCGTTCCTCGGCCAGGAGGACACCATCCTGTACTCCTCCTGCTTCGACGCCAACGGCGGAGTCTTCGAGACCCTGCTCGGCCCGGACGACGCGGTCATCTCCGACGCCCTCAACCACGCCTCCATCATCGACGGCATTCGGCTGTGCAAGGCCCGCCGCTTCCGCTACGCCAACCGCGATCTGGCCGATCTGGAACGGCAGTTGAAGGAGGCCACCGAGGGCGGCGCGGGCCGCAAGCTGATCGTCACCGACGGCGTCTTCTCCATGGACGGCTACGTGGCGCCGCTGCGCGAGATCTGCGACCTGGCCGACGCCTACGACGCGATGGTGATGGTCGACGACTCGCACGCGGTCGGCTTCGTCGGCGCCGGCGGCCGCGGCACCCCCGAACTCCACGGCGTGATGGACCGTGTCGACATCATCACCGGCACCCTCGGCAAGGCGCTCGGCGGCGCCTCCGGCGGCTATGTCGCGGCCCGCGCCGAGATCGTCGCCCTGCTGCGCCAGCGCTCCCGGCCCTACCTCTTCTCCAACTCGCTCGCCCCGGTGATCGCCGCGGCCTCCCTCAAGGTCCTCGACCTGCTGGAGTCGGCCGGTGACCTGCGCGAACGGCTGCACGCCAACACCGCGCTGTTCCGCTCCCGGATGACCGAGGAGGGCTTCGACGTCCTGCCCGGCGACCACGCCATCGCCCCCGTCATGATCGGCGACGCGTCCCGCGCGGCCCGGCTGGCCGAGCTGCTGCTGGAGCGCGGGGTGTACGTGATCGGCTTCTCGTACCCGGTCGTGCCGCAGGGCCAGGCCCGGATCCGCGTCCAGCTCTCCGCCGCGCACTCCACCGAGGACGTGCACCGTGCGGTGGACGCCTTCGTAGCGGCGCGAGCCGCGATGAACGCCGAGGCGCGGGCCGCGATGAACGCCGAGGCAGCCGTCACGGGGGACTGACCGGCCGGTCCGTCCCGCATGCTGGGACACTGGGGACATGATCGAAGCACGCCGGCTGCACATCCTCCGTGCGGTGGCCGACCACCGCACGGTCACCGCCGCGGCCGCCGCGCTCTACCTCACGCCCTCGGCGGTGTCCCAGCAACTGGCCGCCCTGGAACAGGAGACCGGCCACCGCCTGGTGGAGCGCAGCGCCCGCGGGGTCCGGCTGACGCCCGCGGGCGACATCCTGCTCAGCCATGCCAACGCCGTCCTCGCCCAGCTGGAACGCGCCGAGTCCGAGCTCGCCGCGTACGGCTCGGGCGAGGCCGGCACCGTCACCGTCGCGTCCTTCGCCACCGGCATCGGCCTGGTCGTCGCGCCCGCGCTCACCGCGCTGGCCGGCTGCGCGCCCGGCATACGGGTCCGCGTCCAGGACGCCGAGGGCGACGCCAGCCTGCGGATGGTCCTCGACCGGCAGGTCGACGTCGCGGTGGCGGTCGAATACCGGGGCGCGCCCCGCGCCGACGATCCCCGGCTGACCCGGGTCCCGCTCTACGCCGAACCCTTCGACGCGGTCCTCCCGCCCGGCCACCGCCTCGCCGAGGCCGACCGGGTCGCCGTCGCCGACCTCGCCGAGGACCCCTGGATCGGCCCCTACCCCGGCAACCCCTGCCATGACGTGGTCGTCCTGGCCTGCGAGTACGCCGGTTTCCAGCCCCGGCTGGAACACTCCTCCGACGACTTCCGGGCGGTGGTCGCGCTCGCCTCCGCCGCGGCCGGCGTGGCGCTGGTGCCCCGCTCGGCGCTGCGCGACATGGACCTGACCGGGGTCGTGGTCCGTCCCCTCGACGATGTCGCGCCCACCCGCCGGGTCTTCGCCGCGGTGCGCCGCGGGGCAGAGGAGCACCCGCTGTTCCGCCCGGTCCTGACCGCGCTCCAGGAGGCGGCGGCCGCGCAGGGCTGACCGGCGTTCGGGTGCTTCGGTCCGCCGCGGACGGCGTCCTTCCGCGCTGCCCCGCCCGCCCGTGGCAGGCTCGGCACCGGCTGTGGCGAGGAGGCGAGGCGATGTCGGTCGGCCCCACCGGCCGGAGCGGATCCACCGGCCCCGGCGCCCCGGACGGCACACCGCCGGCCGCCGCGCCCCCCGACCCCTACGGCCCGGTGCGCGCCCACGGCTACGCGAGGGTGCTGCTGACCGCGGCCCTGATCGGGTTCCCGGTCTGCCTGGTCGCGTTCGGCTTCCTCGCCGCCGTCCACGCCCTGGAACCGCTGCTCTACGACGACCTGCCGCATGCGCTGGGCCTCGCCGGCACGCCGCTGTGGTGGCCGCTGCCGATGCTCGCGGTCGCCGGGCTGCTGACCGGGCTCGCCATCCGCCACCTCCCCGGGAACGGCGGCCACGAACCGGCCGAGGGACTGGCGCTCGGCGGCCCGCCCGCGCTGTCCGCACTGCCCGGCGTCGCGCTCGCGTCCCTGGCCTCGCTCGCCTTCGGCGCGGTGCTCGGCCCGGAGGCCCCGCTGATCGCCCTGGGCGGCGGGCTGGCCGCGGCCGCCGGCCGGCTGACCAGGCGGGGGACCGACGCCCGGACGGTGGCCGCGGTGGGCGCGGCCGGCAGCTTCGCCGCGATCAGCGCGCTGCTCGGTTCGCCGCTGGTGGGCGCGTTCCTGCTGATGGAGGTCTCCGGGGTGGCCGGCCCGATGCTGGGGATGATGCTGGTGCCCGGCCTGCTCGCCTCCGGCATCGGGGCGCTGGTCTTCACCGGGCTGGGCGACTGGACCGGACTCGGGACGTACTCCCTCACGCTGCACGACGTCCCCCGGGCCGCCGAACCCACCGCCCCGGAGTTCGGCTGGGCCCTGGTCATCGGGGTGGCCGCCGCGGTCGCCGGCACCGGGGTCCGGCGGTTCGCGCTGTTCCTCAAGGGGCGGGTGGCCCGCCACCGGGTGCCGGCCACGGTGCTGATGGGGCTGGTGGTGGGCGCCCTGGCGGTGGGCTTCTCCGCGGCCACCGGCAAGCCCGCCCAGGAGCTGCTCTTCTCGGGCCAGTCGGCGCTGGGGACGCTGTTCCACGACAGCGCCGGATATTCCGTGGCGGCGCTGCTGCTGCTCCTCCTGGGCAAGGGCCTGGCGTACTGCGCGTCGCTGAGCGCCTTCCGGGGCGGGCCGATCTTCCCGGCGCTGTTCCTCGGCGGGTCCGGCGGGGTGGTGCTGTCACATCTGCCGGGCCTCTCGCTCACCCCGGCCTTCGCGATGGGCGTCGGGGCGATGGCGGTGGCCATGCTCCGGCTCCCGATGACGTCGGTGCTGATGGCGACGCTGCTGCTGGGCCGCGACGGCCTCACCGTGATGCCGCTGGTGATCGTCGCCGTCGTGGTCGGGTACGTGGTGACGCTGCGGCTCACCCCGGCGCCCGCCGCGCCCGGCCGCACCGCCGCGGCGCCGTCGGCCGCCTGACCGGGCGTCCGGTCAGCGCGGTGTGCGGCCGGTGGTCGTCCAGGTGGCCAACTGGCGCGCCGTCCAGGTGGTGATGACCCGCTCCGCCGGGACGTCGCACTCCTCCGCGCGGGCACAGCCGTAGATCTGCCAGTCCAGCTGGCCCGGTGCGTGCGCGTCGGTGTCGATGGCGAACAGCGTCCCGGCCGCCAGCGCCCGGCGCAGCAGCCGGCGCGGCGGATCGAGGCGCTCGGGGCGGCAGTTGATCTCGACCGCGGTGCGGTGCTCGGCGCAGGCCGCGAACACCTCGTCGGCGTCGAACTCCGACTCCGGACGGCCCCGGCCGGTCACCAGCCGCCCGGTGCAGTGCCCGAGGACGTCCACCAGCGGATTGCGCACCGCGGCCACCATCCGCCGGGTCATCGGCGCCCGGTCCATCCGGAGCTTGGAGTGCACCGAGGCCACCACCACGTCGAGCCGCTCCAGCAGCTCCGGTTCCTGGTCCAGGGAGCCGTCGTCGAGGATGTCGCACTCGATCCCGGTCAGCAGCCGGAACGGCGCCAGCCGCTCGTTGACCTCCGCCACCAGCTCCAGCTGTTCCCGCAGCCGTTGTGCGGACAACCCGCGGGCGACGGTGAGTCGGGGGGAGTGGTCGGTCAGCACGCACCACTCGTGGCCGAGGTCGCGGGCGGCCCGGGCCATCACCTCGACCGGGCTGCCGCCGTCCGACCAGTCGGAGTGCAGATGGCAGTCGCCGCGCAGGGCCCGCCGCAGCCGCTGCCCGCGCTCCCCCTCGACCAGCGGGGCGCCGGCTTCATCCTCCAGATGCGCCAGATAGGTGGGCCGCACGCCCGCCAGTGCCTCCTCGACCACCCGGGTGGTCTTGGGGCCCAGCCCCTTGAGGCGGACCAGCGTGCCCTGCCGCGCCCGCGCGCGCAGCTCCTCGTCCGAGAGTGCGCCGAGGGCGGCCGCGGCCCCGCGGAACGCCTGTACGCGGTAGGTCGCCGCGCCCTGCCGTTCCAGCAGGAACGCGATCCGCTCCAGCGCGTCGACGGGCTCCACGTACGGCTCCTTCCGGGTGCGCCGGTCCCGCGGCTCTTTTCACCGTGCCGCAACCGGGTACCGGCTGCCACCGGGCCCGGCCGCCGGATCGCCGTCCGGGGGCGGTACCGGCGGTAAATCGCCCATTCCCGCCGAGTCGGACGGCGTGCCGTTATGCGGTTATGTCCGTTCTCGGGGCGGTCGATCCGATTCCATGGGAATGCTGTACGGATAGTGCCGAAGAATCCGTGCAAGACGTTGAATGGGTGCGATGCCATCCCGGTAACTCCGGGTAAATCGGGCGTGGTCAATGCCTGCGCACCATTCGGCGGAGGGTTCCGGAGGTGCTCGCCGGAGTTCTGTCGGCGCCCGTCGACCGGTGCCGTAAAAACTGTGTGTCTTCAAGGGATCTGCACACCGATTGCGCAGCCGGCACGCCCCCTCCCTTTGTTATTCCCGGCGCTGACCTGCACGTAAGCGGTTTGATACGGGAATGTCCCGTTCGTCTGACGGACCTTCAACAACCGAGGCGAACGCAAACCGCAGAAGTTGTGAAGAAGCTGCCACCACTTCATGGACGCGCGTCCACGTCAGGTAATGGAGAGGTTCGAAGCGGTCCGGATCGGCCGTAGTCCGATTCGCAGCACAACCCGCCTGCATGCTTTGATCCTTCGCACTGCGGGAGTTACCCAGAGGTCTCGATTTCGGGGCCTTCGGCGACTGCCGTCGTGGCCGGACCGCCCTTCCGGACGGCGCCGCCGCAGCTATTGAGATATGCATCCGAAAGGAATCATCATGCGCGAGATTCAGACCCAGGAAATCGCCGACAGCGAGCTCGACAACGTGGCCGGTGGCCTCGTCGGCAGCCTGGCCGGCACCGCCACCTCCGCCCTCGACGGCGCCACGGGCCTCAACGTCGGCGGCACCCTCGGCACCGCCACCGGCACCGTCGAGGGTCTGACCGGCGTCAACACCGGCCAGGTCACGGGCCTCGTCGCCGGTCTCTAAAGACCAATGGCAGGTCGGCGTCCCCTCCTTGCCGACATGCCGCCCGGCTGCCCCGGAACCGCCAGGCCTTCGCCGGGTTCCGGGGCACCCGGCTGCCGTCCACCGGACCGGCCACCGTACGCTCGGTCCCACCGCGGCGGCGGAGCGAGAGCCCGTTTCCGTGGTGTCCTGACAGTCCTTTGCAGTTGAGGGAAAGAGTGTCGTGCAGTTCCGTCAACAGGCCCTTTCCAAGCTGCAGTCGCCGGAGGAAATCGATCTGCCGGTGCGCTTCGCCCGGCCACAGGGACTGCTCGTCCTGATCGTCACGGTCCTCAGCGTGCTCGCCGCCGCCGTATGGGCGGTGACCGGCACCGTCTCCTCCACCCTCACCGCCCCCGGGATCCTCACCCACGGCCAGGGCAGCTACGTCCTGCAGAGCCCCGTCGCGGGCCAGGTCACCGCCGTACTCGCCCAGGAAGGGCAGCGGGTGGCCGCGGGCGCCCCGGTCCTCAAGGTCCGCACCGCACAGGGCACCGCCGTCGTCCGCGCGATCGCCGCCGGCCGGCTGACCACGATGGTCGCCACCATCGGCTCGGTCGTCACCACGGGCGCGGACGTGGCCTCCGTCGAACGCGTGGCACACGCCCGGGACCCCCTGACGGCGACGCTGTACGTACCGGCCGAGAACGGCGCCACCGTCCCCGTCGGCGCCTCCGTCGACCTCACCGTCCAGTCCGTGCCGAACCAGCAGTACGGCGTGCTGCGCGGCCGGGTCAAGGCCGTCGGCCGGACCGCCCAGACCCGCCAGCGGATCGGCGCCTACCTGGGCAGCAGCCAGCTCGGCGAGCAGTTCTCGAAGACCGGCCCGCCGGTCGCCGTCCTGGTACAGCTCGACCGTGCCCCCCGGAACAGGTCCGGCTACGCCTGGTCGACCTCCGACGGCCCGCCCTACGCCGTCGACTCCATGACGCTGGCCAGCGGCGCCGTCCACCTCGCCGCGCAGCACCCGATCGATTGGCTGCTGCCGTGACCGCATCCCAGGACTCCGCACCCCCGCAGGACCGGCTGCCGCCGCCCGGCCGCCGCCGGCACCGCACCGAACCCGCGCCCGCCGCCCGACGCCGGCGCGCCGCCCCGCCCGCGCCCCCCAAGAAGGTCAAGGCCGTCCGCACCCCCACCGTCCTCCAGATGGAGGCCGTGGAATGCGGCGCCGCCTCCCTGGCGATGGTGCTCGCCCACCACGGCCGGCACGTCCCCCTGGAAGAACTCCGGATCGCCTGCGGCGTCTCCCGCGACGGCTCCCGCGCCAGCAACCTGCTCAAGGCCGCCCGCAGTTACGGACTGCAGGCCAAGGGCATGCAGATGGAAACCGCCGCGCTCGCCGAGGTCCAGGGCCCGGCCATCCTCTTCTGGGAGTTCAACCACTACGTCGTCTACGACGGCATGGGCCGCCGGATGGGCCGCCGCGGCGTGCACATCAACGACCCCGACAAGGGCCGCCGCTTCGTGCCCATGGAGGACTTCGACACCAGCTTCACCGGCGTCGCCCTGGTCTTCGAACCGTCCGAGTCCTTCCGCAAGGGCGGCCGCAAGCCCGGCGTCCTCGGCGCCGTGCCCGCCCGGATGCGCGGCACCACCGGCACCCTGCTCGCCGCGCTCCTCGCCAGCCTGCTGCTGGTCGCGGTCGGCGCCGCGGTGCCCGCGCTCAGCCGCACGTACATCGACATGTTCCTGATCGGCAAGCAGACCTCGCTGCTGGGGCCGCTCTTCGCGTCGATGGCCGCGATGGTCGCGCTCACCGCCGTCCTCACCGGACTGCAACAGGCCAACCTGCTGCGCGGCCGGATCATCTCCTCGACCCTCACCAGCGCCCGCTTCCTGCGCCATCTGCTCCGCCTCCCGGTCACCTTCTTCGCCCAGCGCAGCCCGGCCGACCTGGTCCAACGGCTGCAGTCCAACGACGCGGTCGCCGAAACCCTCGCCCGGGACCTCGCCGCCGCCGGCGTGGACGGGATCGTCGTCGTCCTCTACGCCGTGCTGCTGTGGACCTACGACCCCCAGCTCACCGTCATCGGCGTCGGCATCGCCCTGCTCAACGTCGTCGCCATGCGGATCGTGATCCGGCTGCGCGCCACCCACACCGCGAAACTCCGCGCCGACACCGCCCGCCTCACCAACACCGCCTACACCGGCCTGCAGCTCATCGAGACCATGAAGGCCACCGGCGGGGAGAACGGCTACTTCCGCCGCTGGGCCGGCCAGCACGCCGCCACCCTGGAGGAACAGCAGCGGCTCGGCGTCCCCAGCGCCTGGCTGGCCGTCGTCGCGCCCACCCTCGCCACCCTCAACAGCGCCCTGATCCTGTGGATCGGCGGACTGCGGGCCGTCGAGGGCCATATCTCCATCGGTCTGCTGGTCGCCTTCCAGGCGCTGGTCACCCGCTTCACCGCGCCCATCACCCGGCTCAACGGCGTCGCCGGCCGCATCCAGGACTTCGCCGCCGACGTGGCCCGCCTCAAGGACGTCGAGTCCTTCCCCGCCGACACCCTCTACACCCGGCCCGGCTCGGAGGGCGACACCCGCCGGCTCAAGGGCCATGTGACGCTGGAGAACATCACCTTCGGCTACAGCCTGCTGGACAAACCACTGCTCACCGGCTTCTCACTGGCCGTCGGACCGGGCCGTCAGGTCGCCCTGGTCGGCGGCTCCGGCAGCGGCAAGTCCACCGTCTCCCGGCTGATCTCCGGCCTCTACAGCCCCTGGGAAGGCACCATCCGCATCGACGGACACCGCCTGGAGGACCTCTCCCGCAGCACGCTCGCCGCCTCCGTCTCCTTCGTCGACCAGGACGTCTTCCTCTTCGAGGGAACGGTCCGGGACAACGTGGCCCTGTGGGACCCGTCCATCCCCGACGACGCGGTCATCGCCGCCCTCAAGGACGCCGCCCTCTACGACGACGTCATCGCCCGCCGCCCGGACGGCATATACACCCGGGTCGACCAGGACGGCCGCAACTTCTCCGGCGGGCAGCGACAGCGCCTGGAGATCGCCCGCGCCCTGGTCCGGCGCCCCAGCATCCTGGTCCTCGACGAGGTCACCAGCGCCCTGGACGCGCAGACCGAACAGATCATCATGGACAATCTGCGGCGGCGCGGCTGTGCCTGCGTCGTCATCGCCCACCGGCTCAGCACCGTCCGCGACAGCGACGAGATCGTCGTCCTCGACCACGGTGTGGTCGTCGAACGCGGCCGCCACGAGGACCTGGTCGCCGCCGGAGGCGCGTACGCCGAGCTGGTCAAGGAGCACTGAGGTGTCAGCCCTGCCCCCGTTCCCGCACGCGGGACCCGGCGAGACCGATGCGGTGACGCAGGCCCTGGGCGGCCTCGGCGCGCCCGTCGACTGCGCCGGACTGCGCAGCCTCCCCCTCGAAGGGCCGCACGTGCTGTGGCTGGTCACCGCCGGAGCGCTCGACCTGTTCGCGGTCGACGCCGCGGCCGAGGGCCACTGGCACTTCCTGGGCCGGCTCGAACCCGGCGCCCTGCTCCTCGGCCCGGTCGACGGCCCCCAGCACACCCTGCTCGGCCGCCCCTCGCAGGACTGCGCGGTGCGCCGCATCCCCCTGCGCGAGCTGCCCCGCTGGGAGTACGGCGGATACGGCGAGCAGACCGACACCGGTGCCCAGCCCCTGTACGGCGCCCCCGGCGGCTACGGCCACCAGGCGGCGTACGGCCCGCTGGAGCACGCCTTCGCGCTGGGCACCGCCCGCAGCCTGGGCATGCTCTTCGAGGCCCCGCTGGACGGCCGGCCCGGCGACGACGCGGTGGCCGACGACGACGTCCTGTGGATGCCGGTCCCGCCCGGCAGCGTCCAGTACGGCGCCTCCTACAGCGCGGAAGCCGCCGCCGACCTGCTCGTCGACCCCGAACTGTGGCAGCGGATGGTCAATCAGCAGTACCGGCTGCTGTCCGCCGTCGACCGCTGGATCGAGCAGCTGGAGCGCGCCCACGAGGACCGTACGGCGGCCGGCATCAAGGCCGGCGAGGCGGTCCGCGAACGCGCCGACCAGGCGCTGCTGGCCTCCATCGGCCGCCAGGACCGGGCCGGCCGGGGCGGCGGCACGGACCGGGCCGGCGACGACACCACCTTCGCGGTCTGCCGCACCGTCGCCGAGGCCGCCGGTATCACCCTCACCGAGCCCTCCAGGGGCGGCGCCGTCAACGACCGCCTCACCCCCGTGGAACGGATCGCGGTCAGCTCCCGGATCCGCACCCGCGCGGTCCGCCTCACCGGCACCTGGTGGCGGACCGACTCCGGCCCCCTGGTCGGCCACCGCGCCAAGTCCGGCGCCCCCGTGGCACTGCTGTGGCGCCGCGGCCGCTACGAGGCGGTCAACCCCGTCTCCGGCCTGCGGCTGCGGATCGGCAAGGACAACGCCGACGAGTTCGAGGCCCGCGCCGTCATGTTCTACCGCCCGCTGCCCGAGCGGCCGATGAACATGTGGCGGCTGATGCGCTTCAGCCTGCGCGGCACCCGCACCGACGTCCGCAACCTGGCCCTCAGCGGCCTGGTCACGGTCGCCCTCGGCGCCCTCGTCCCGATCGCCACCGGCAAGGTCCTCGGGGTGTACGTCCCGGCCGCCGACAAGAACCTGATCGTGCAGGTCGCGCTGGCCGTCATCATCAGCAGCGTGGTCGCCGCCGCCTTCATGCTGCTGCAGAGCCTCACCGTGCTGCGCATGGAGGGCCGAATAGAGAGCGCGCTGCAACCGGCCGTCTGGGACCGGCTGTTGCGGCTGCCCACCAAGTTCTTCACCGAACGCTCCACCGGCGAACTCGCCAGCGCCGCGATGGGCATCAGCGCCATCCGCCGGGTGCTGTCCGGCATCGGCCCGGTGGCCGTGCAGTCCCTCACCATCGGCGCGATGAACTTCGTCCTGCTCCTCGTCTACAGCGTGCCGCTGGCGCTCGCCGCGCTCGGCATGCTGCTCGTCATCGGGGCGGTCTTCCTCACCATGGGCCTGTGGGAGCTGCGCTGGCAGCGGCGGCTGATCAAGCTGAGCAACAAGCTCAACAACCAGGCGTTCCAGACCCTGCGCGGACTGCCCAAGCTGCGGGTCGCCGCGGCCGAGAGCTTCGCCTACGCCGCCTGGGCCCGGGAGTTCGCCCGGTCCCGGGAGCTCCAGCAGAAGGCCGGCCGGATCAAGAACCTCACCACCGTCCTCAACGCCGTCTACCTGCCGCTGTGCTCGCTGGCCCTCTTCATGCTGCTGGCCGGCCCGGCCCGCGGCACCATGTCGGCCGGCTCGTTCCTCACCTTCAACACCTCGGTCACCATGCTGCTGACCTCGGTCACCCAGATCACCGGCGCCTTCGTCTCGGCCGCCGCCGCGCTGCCGATGTTCGAACAGATCAAGCCGGTTCTGGACGAGGCACCGGAGGTGCGCGGCGCCAGCGCCCAGCCCGGCACCCTCACCGGCGCCCTCGAGGCCAAGAAGCTCTCCTTCCGCTACACCGACGACGGCCCACTGGTCCTCGACGACATCTCCCTCCAGATCCGCCCCGGCGAATTCGTCGCCGTCGTCGGCCCCAGCGGCTGCGGCAAGTCCACCCTGCTGCGGCTGCTGATCGGCTTCGACAAACCCACCTCCGGCAGCGTCCTCTACGACGGCCAGGACCTCGCCGCCCTGGACCAGGCAGCGGTCCGCCGCCAGTGCGGCGTCGTCCTGCAGAACGCCCAGCCGCTCACCGGCTCCCTCCTCGACTGCATCTGCGGCGCCGAGTCCTTCACCCAGGAGGAGGCCTGGGCCGCCGCCGAGATGGCCGGTCTGGCCGAGGACATCAAACGGATGCCGATGGGCCTGCACACCATGATCTCCGGCGGCGGCGCCATCTCCGGCGGCCAGCGCCAGCGCCTGATGATCGCCCAGGCCCTGGTCCGGCGGCCGCGGATCCTCTTCTTCGACGAGGCCACCAGCGCCCTGGACAACGAGACCCAGCGGATCGTCATCGACAGCACCCGCAAGCTCAGCGCCAGCCGGCTGGTGATCGCCCACCGGCTCTCCACCGTCATGGACGCCGACCGGGTGATCGTCATGGCGGACGGCCGGATCGTCGAGCAGGGCGCCCCGGCGGAACTCCTCGCCGACACCGGCGGCCGGCTGCACGACCTGGTACGTCGTCAGCTCACCTGACCGCGCCGCCCGCCCGGGACGGCCGCACCGCCGGACGAGCCGTTCCCGGCATCCCCGCCGTCCAGCGCATATCGTGCGAAAACGGCGGACGGAGGATGAGATGGCCACGGCGCGAAGCCTGTTCGACGCGATGCCCCCCGAGCAGCGGCGACTGCTGACCGAGCTGGCCCGCGAGGTGACGCTGCCCCGCGCCACCCGGCTCTTCGAGGAGGGCCGGCGGGCGGACCGGTTCTGGATCATCCGCAGCGGGCAGGTCGCGCTCGACCAGCACGTACCCGGCCGCCGGTCGGCCGTCGTGGAAACCCTCGGCCGGGACGAACTGCTCGGCTGGTCCTGGCTGTTCCCGCCCTACCTGTGGCACCTGGGCGCGCAGACCGTCGGCCCGGTGGAGGCGGTCGAGTTCGACGCCCGGGCGGTCCGCGAGCTGTGCGACCGCGACCCGGTCCTCGGCCGCGCGGTGTACCGCTACGTCGCCGAGACCGTCGCCCAGCGCCTGCACGGCACCCGCAACCGGCTCCTCGACCTCTACGGCCCCCAGGGCAGCGGCTTCGACGACTGAACGGCCCGGGCCGGGCGAGCACCATCCCACCGCGAAAGCCACCCACCGCGAAACCACCCACCGCGAAACCACCCACCGCGAAACCACCCACCGCGAAACCACCCACCGCGAAAAGCCCCCGCCGCCCGGAACCGCACCCCCGGACCGGCCGACTACCTGTGCCGGGCCGTGTCCACGGCCCCCCGGCCGGGCGGACCGGCCGCGGAAGCGTAGGGGAGAAGCACCATGCGTCCTGGGAAGTTGTGCGGTCTGGCCGTCGTCGTGGCACTGACCGCCACCGCGTGCGCCGGCGGGGGAGCGGACACCGGCGGGGACGCCACCGGCCGCGGCGGCGCCGGATTCCCGGTACGGATCGCCGACTGCAAGGGCGCGAAGACCACCTTCACCGCCCCGCCGCGCCGCATCGTCACCAGCAACGCCGCCGCCCTGGAGATGCTGCTCCGGCTGGGCGCCGGCGACCGCGTCATCGGCACCGGCTTCCCCCCGGGCAAGGGCACCCTGCCCGCCGCCCTCGACGCCCGCGCCCGCAAGGTGCCCGTCCTCGGCAAGCACCTCATCCCCAAGGAAAAACTGCTCGGCTCCGGAGCCGACGTCTACCTCGACACCTTCGCCTCGATGGGCCACATGGGCGGTGCCGGGGACGCGCCCACCGACGACGAGTTCGCGGCGGCCGGCATCAAGCACCTCTACCTCGCCTCCACCGCCTGCGCCCCGATGGCGAAGCAGCCGCAGCGGGACCTCTCCGCGGTGGAGGGCGACATCCGGCGACTCGGCGCGGTCACCGGTACGGCCGACCGGGCCAAGCAGCTCATCGCGGGCATGCGGGCCAAGGTCGCCGCCGTGCACCAGGCCGTCGGCGCCGTCCCCGAGCGACAGCGGCCGACGTACTTCTTCTTCGACTACGACGCCGGCACCAAGCAGCCCCTCGCGGTCTGCCGCAAGCAGGTCGCCAACGCCGTCCTCACCCAGGCCGGCGCGCGCAACGTCTTCGCCGGCTGCGACGGCGACTTCCGGCCCGTCTCCTGGGAGGACGTGGTCGCCAAGGACCCGGACTGGATCCAGCTCGGCGTGCGCAACCGGGGCGACGCCGCGGCCAACGCCCGCGCCTTCGACGACGCGGCGGCGTTCCTGAAGAGCTTCCCCGCCACCAAGGGACTGACCGCGGTGAAGAAGGGGCACTTCCTGCGGATCGGTTCGGAACGGACGACGATCGCCGGGGTCGGCACCGCCGACACGGTCGAGGAGATCGCGCACACCCTCTACCCCGCACGGTTCCAGGGGGCCCGCCGGTGACCACCGCCCTCACCGACGCCCCCGAAGAGGCGGAAGCGGACGACCCGACGGCGCACCGGCCCCCGCGCGCCGGGCTGCTCGCCCTCGTCCTGGGCGCCGCGCTGCTGGCGGCCCTGACCGCCGCGGTCTCCGTCGGCACCACCGCCATCCCGCCCGCGGAGGTCTGGTCGGTGGTGCTGCGACGACTGGCCGGCGCACCGCCCCGGCCGGGCACCGACGACCTCATCGTCTGGCAACTCCGCGTTCCCCGCGCCCTGTTGGCCGCCCTGGTGGGCGCCGGCCTGGGACTCGTGGGCACCGCGACCCAGGCGCTGGTCCGCAACCCGTTGGCCGACCCGTACCTGCTGGGCATCTCCAACGGCGCCTCGCTCGGCGCGGTCGCCGCGATCGTGCTGGGCGCGAGCACCGGCGGACTGCTCGGGCTGGGGCTGTCCGCGGCCGCCTTCACCGGCGCCCTGGCCGCCTTCGCGCTGGTGTGGTGCCTGGCCCGGCGCGGCGGCGGATTCGCGCCGCTGCGGCTGGTACTGGCCGGGGTGGGCATCGGCCAGTTCCTCTCCGGGTTCACCAGCTACCTGGTCCTCCAGGCCGGCGACGAACAGCAGACCCGCAGCGTGCTGTTCTGGCTGATGGGCAGCCTGAGCGGGGCCACCTGGAGCCTGCTGGGGCCGCCGCTGCTCGCCGTCGGGGCCGGACTGCTGGCCCTCCAGGCCCGGGCCCGCGCCATGAACGCCCTGCTCATGGGCGACGAGACCGCCGCCGGCGTGGGGGTGCCGGTGACCCGGCTGCGCCGCGAGCTGTTCGTGGTCATCAGCCTGCTGACCGGCGTCCTGGTCGCGGTCTCCGGCGCGGTCGCCTTCGTCGGCCTGATGGTGCCGCACCTGTGCCGGCTGGTCATCGGCGGCGACCACCGCCGGCTGCTGCCGCTGTCCGCGCTGACCGGGGCGCTGCTGCTGGTCGTGGTGGACCTGGTGTGCCGTACGGCCATGGACACCCAGGAACTGCCCGTCGGGGTGGTCACCGCGCTGATCGGGGCGCCCGCCCTGCTGTTCGTGCTGGACCGGCGGACGGCGGCCGGCCGGTGAACGTCGCGATCGAGGACCTGCACGTCGGCTACGCGGGCCGCAACGTCGTCGCCGGGGTGCATCTGATGGCCGCCTCCGGTGAGATCGCCGGGCTCGTCGGCCCCAACGGCAGCGGCAAGTCCACCGTCCTTCGGACCGTCTACCGCCATCTGCGCCCCACCGCCGGACGCGTCCTGCTGGCCGGCACCGACCTGCGCACGCTGCCGCCCGGCCGGACCGCACGACAGGTCGCCGCGCTGCCCCAGGAACGCGGCAGCGACTTCGAACTGACCGTGCGCGAGGTCGTGATGATGGGCCGGACGCCCTACAAACGGGCCTTCGCCGGAGACGACCGCGAGGACCGGGAACGGGTGGCCGGCGCGCTGGCCGCCGTCGGGCTCGCCGGTCATGAGGCCCGCAGGTTCTCCGCCCTCTCCGGCGGTGAACGTCAACGCGCCCTGCTCGCCCGGGCGTTCGCCCAGGACCCCGAGGTGCTGGTGCTGGACGAGCCCACCAACCACCTCGACATCCGCCACCAGGTCGAACTGCTCACCCTGCTGCGCGACCGCCGCCGCACCACGCTGATCTCGCTGCACGACCTCAACGCCGCCGCCTCCCTCTGCGACCGGCTGCACGTCCTGCACGGCGACCGGCTGGTGGCCTCCGGCACCCCGCGCGAGGTGCTCACCCCGGACCTGCTGGCCGAGGTCTTCGGCGTCCGCGCCGCGGTGACCGAACACCCCCTCACCGGCGACCCGTTGATCGCCTACGACCACCGCGCACCGCTGCCCGCGGAATGCGGCTGACGGGCGAGGACACGGTGGCGAGGCAAGGCGCCCGACCGGGGGAGGGCGGCCACCGGCCGCCCTCCCCTCCGCTCACCCCGCCGCCACGAAGTGGCTCGGCCGGCCGTCCCGCAGCACCAGCCGCCCGAGCCGCTCGGCCTCCGCCCGGTGCCGCAACTCCCGCCTGCCGTCCGGGTGTTGCAGCACGCACGAGTGCCAGGGCGTCAGCCAGACGTCCGGCGCCGCCAGCAGCCGGATCCCGAACTTCGCCGCACCGAGCGGCTGCGGATGGATCGAGAGCCGGACCGCCCCCGGATGGTGGCGGGCGACCAGCTCGCCCCAGGCGCTGCTGCGCCGCATCACCCCGTACGCGCGCCGGCGGCAGTCGCGCTGCAGCGCCGAACGGGTGCCGGCGAACGCGGCGGTGTCCTCGAACAGGAACCGGGTGATGCCCTGGTACAGCCGGCGGGTCGGCTCGTGGGTGCGGGTCCGGGCGCGCAGTGCCTCCAGCGTGGGGGCGTGCCGTTCGTCGACCAGCGCCCGCCGCGCGTCGTACGACAGCCCGGGTCCGTACACCGCCCGCAGGTCGAACACCGCCAGCCGGGTCAGCCCCTCGGCGCGGATCAGGGCGCGCAGCGCGTCACCGTAGGCGTCGACGGTGCGGTCGGGGACGTGGATGAGGTCGCTGAAGACATGCCCGTCCGAGCAGATGACCACCCGTGCGCCGGGCGGGTGGACGGCCTCGATCCGGGCACAGAGCGCGTCCAGGAAGCGCAGGGCCAGCCGCTCGCCCTCGTCGGGCAGCGGGCCGAGCACCTTGGCCGGGTTCGGCGACTTGCAGGGGAAACCCGGGAGCGTGAACACGATCGGCTCACCCGCCGCCACGGGACCCATGAGCTGCCGCAGCTGATCGGGGAACGCGTCCGGCCCGCCCCCGCCCACGGCGTCCAGCGTCCGCCGGTACGGCAGGAGGACGGCGAGCACCGCCGCGCACACCGCCCCGGGGTCGCCGGGCGGCGGGACGGCGGCGGGACGGTCGGGCAGCAGCCGGTCGGGCAGCAGACGGTCGGGACGGGTCAGCACGCGGCGGCCGCCCCGTCCGTGGCGCGCCCCGCGGTGAACGGGCAGCCGCCCCCGGAGGCCGGCCCGCCGGCGTCCCCGCCGGCTCCGTACGCCACCGGCAGCCGGTCGACGCCCCGCGCCAACACCGCCGGTATCCAGGTGAGTTGGTCGTCCGGTTCGGCGAGCCGGAGTCCGGGGAGCCGTCGGAGCAGCGTCTCCAGGGCGATCCGGAGTTCGGTCCGGGCGAGCGCGGCACCGGGGCAGAAATGGATGCCGTGGCCGAAGGCCAGATGAGGGTTGGGGGAGCGGCCGAGGTCGAGCCGGTCGGCGTCGGCGAACCGGCGCGGATCCCGGTTCGCCGCACACAGCGACACGATGACCGAGTCGCCGGCCGGCACCCGGGTCCCGTGCAGATCGGCGTCCTCGGCGAAGAACCGCCAGGTCGTCAGCTCGAAGGCGCTGTCGTACCGCAGCAGTTCCTCGACCGCGCGCGGCAGCAGCTCCGGACGCGCGGCCAGCTCCGCGAGCTGCCGCGGGTGGCGCAGCAGGGCGACCAGGGCCGTGGTGATCTGGTTCGTGACCGGTTCCTGGCCGGCCACCAGCAGCTGGAAGATCATCGAATCCAGCTCCGCCGGCTCGATCCGGCCGTCGTCGCACGCGGCCACCAGCCGGGACAGCAGATCCGCGCCCCGCTCCCGGCGCTTGTGGTCGACCAGAGCGGCGATGTACCGCTGCAGGCCGCGCAGCCGCGCCTCGTACACCGGCCGGCCCGGATCCGTCGGCCCCACCGGCTGGACCACCTTCCCCCAGTCCCGGTCGAAGCGGTCCGCGAACTCCTCCGGCAGACCGATGACTTCGGCGAGCACCTGGAAGGGGAAGCGGGCCGCGAAGGTCTCCACGAGGTCCGTGGTGCCGCTCTCCGGCAGCCCGTCGAGCAGCGCCTCGGCCCGCTCCTGGAAGCGGGGCCGGAGCGCCTCGACGCGCGACGGGGCGAAGGCGTCGGTGAGGAGCCGGCGCAGCGCGGTGTGCCGGGGCGGGTCCTGGTGCAGCAGATGCACCTGGAGCTGGGAGTGCTGCGGCTCGGGCATGATCGAGGCGCGGGCCCGCCAGGCCGCGTTGCCCCGGGAGTGGTGCTTGCCCAACCGCGGGTCGGTCAGCGCCTGATGGGCCGCGTCGTACCCGGTGACGAGCCAGGCGCACACCCCGCTGGGGAACCGCACCCGGTGCACCGGGCCGCGCGCCCGCAGCTCGGTGTAGAGCGGATACGGATCTCGGGTGTGGGCGGCCCCGTAGAGCTCCACGGGTTCGGGCAATCTGGACATGGGTGTTCCTCCACGGCACTGACCGGTGACCGCCGTGCGCGAACGGCACGGCGTGGGAGAGGTCGGGCGCCGAGCGCGTCGAGTTCCCGCCGTACGCCGACGAATCCGGCGGAAGCGGGAGCGACGCGGCCAACGGGGTGACGAACGGCGTTGCGGGCAAACCCAGTTAGTCGGCCGGTGACGCCACCGGGTTCCGCTGCCGGACCGGGATGTACCTCACGCGCCAAAAGCCCCCCGATCGGCCGCCGCACCCCGCTTCCACCTGCCACGATGACGCGATGTCCCGTTCTCCGGCCGACCGCAGTCGGCCCCCGTACCGCACCACCGCCGCCCGTCTGCTGCCCGCCCGGTCGGTGCTCGGATTCATCGCCCTGCTGGCCGTCCTCTTCGCGCTGTCCTACGCGGCCGGTACGGCGGCCGGCCCGGTCGCCCCGGGGCTGCACCCGGCCGGCGGCACCCGCGGCGACGACCACGCGCCCGCCGACGGCGGGGACATGGGCGGCATGCCCGGCATGGGCGCCCCCGCGCCCCGCCCGCTCGTCGTGGGGGCACCGCGATGACCGCCCGTACGACCACCCTCACCATCGGCGGGATGACCTGCGCCGCCTGCGTGGGCCGGGTCGAGCGGAAACTCGGCCGGCTGGACGGCGTCGCGGCCTCGGTCAACCTGGCGACCGGCCGGGCCACCGTGCAGCACCCCGACGCGGTGTCCGTCGACGACCTCATCACCACCGTCGAGGCGGCCGGCTTCACCGCCCGGCTCCCCGCACCGGAGGTGCCTCAACTCCGAGAGACGAAGATCGAGTCGGCGACACCGGACGAGGACGGTCGCAGCGGCCGCCACCGGCTGCTGGTCACCGCCCTGCTCTCGCTGCCCGTCCTGGTCCTGTCGATGGTGCCCGGCTGGCAGTTCCGCCACTGGCAGTGGCTGTGCTTCGCGCTCGCCGCCCCGGTCGCCGTATGGGGCGCCGCCCCCTTCCACACCCGAGCGCTGCGCGGACTGCGGCACGGGGCCGCGACCATGGACACCCTGGTCTCGCTCGGCGTCACCGCGTCCTTCGGCTGGTCGGCGTGGGCGCTGTTCCTCGGCGGGGCGGGCGCGCCCGGCATGACGATGCCCTTCGGCCTGCTGCCCACCGCGGGCGACGGCAGTGCGCACCTCTACCTCGAAGCCGCCGTCGGCGTACCGCTGTTCGTGCTGGCCGGGCGGCACCTGGAGGCCAGGGCCCGGCACGGCACCGGCGCCGCGCTGCGGGCGCTGGCCGAACTCGCCGCCAAGGACGTCGCCGTACGGGTGGCGGGGGAGGAGCGGCGCATCCCGGTGGAGCGGCTGCGGGCCGGCGACCACTTCCTGGTCCGGCCCGGGGAACGGGTCGCCACCGACGGCACCGTCGTCACCGGCAGTTCCGCCCTGGACCTGTCCCTGATCACCGGCGAGAGCCGCCCGGTCGAGGTCGGCCCGGGCTCGGCGGCGGTCGGCGGCGCGGTCAACTCCGGCGGGCTGCTGGAGGTACGGGCCGACGCGGTCGGCGCCGACACCCAGCTCGCCCGGATCACCCGGCTCGTCGAGGACGCCCAGACCGGCAAGACCCGGATCCAGCGGCTGGCCGACGCGGTGGCCGCGGTCTTCGTCCCCGCGGTGCTGACCGTCTCCGTCACCGTCCTGGGCTTCTGGCTCGGCGCCGGGGCCGACCCCGAGGCCGCGGTCACCGCCGCGGTCGCCGTCCTCGTCGTCGCCTGCCCGTGCGCGCTGGGGCTGGCCACCCCGACCGCCCTGCTGGCCGCCACCGGCCGCGGCGCCCAGCTCGGCATCCTGGTCCGCGGCCCGCAGGCACTGGAACGCCTGCGCCGGATCGACACCGTCGTCCTCGACAAGACCGGCACCCTCACCACCGGCCGGATGGCCGTCACCGCCGTCACCGCCCGCACCGGAGGCCTCGGCCCGGACACCGCGCTGCGCCTGGCGGCCGGTGTCGAACAGGGCTCGGAACACCCGCTGGCCCGCGCCGTCACCACCTGCGCCCGCGACCGCGACCCCGGCCAACTCCTGCCCCCCGTCGGCGACTTCACCGCCCTGCCCGGCCACGGCGTACGGGGCACCACGGACGGGCACCGCGTGGAGGCCGCCCGGCCCGGCGACCCCGCCGCGTTGCCGGCCCCCCTCCCGGACGCGGTACGCGACGCCGAAACCGCCGGCCACACCGCCGTCCTGGTCACCGTCGACGGCACCCCCGAGGCCGTCCTCGCGGTCGGCGACGCACTGCGCCCGGACAGCTACCGCGCCGTCGACCACCTGCGCCGGCTGGGCCTGCGCCCGGTCCTGGCCACCGGCGACCGCGCCGCCACCGCCCGCGCGGTCGCCGGCCACCTCGCCATCACCGAACTGCACGCCGACGTACACCCCGAGGACAAGGCCGCCCTCGTCACCACCCTCCAACAGCAGGGCGCCCGGGTCGCGGTGGTCGGCGACGGCGTCAACGACGCGGCCGCCCTGGCACTGGCCGACCTCGGCATCGCCATGGGCAGCGGCTCCGACGCCGCGATCGGCGCCGCCGACGTCACCCTCGTCCGCGAGGACCTGCAGGCCGTCGCCGACGCGGTACGCCTGGCCCGGCGCACCCTGGGCACCATCCGCACCAACCTCGTCTGGGCCTTCGGCTACAACCTGGTCACCGTGCCGCTCGCCGCCGTCGGCCTGCTCAACCCGATGCTCGCGGCCGCCGCGATGTCCGCCAGCTCCCTGCTCGTCGTCGGCAACAGCCTCCGGCTGCGCGCCTGGCGGCCCGGCGGCGGACCGGCCCGGCCGGGCCGCGGCACCGGCCGCCGCACCACCACCGCACACCGGGAGACCGCATGACACGGCTGCCCGCGGCCACCGTCGCCGTACCGCTGCTCACCTGCCTGGCGACGCTCGGCGCGCTCACCGCCTGGACGGCGGCGGGCCGGGCCGGCACCCCGGCCCGGATGGAGATCACCGGCGGCCGGGTGCTGGTCCCGTCCGGCCCCGAGGCCACCGCCGCGTTCCTCACCGTCCGCAACACCGGCGGCGCGGACGACGTGCTGACCGGCGTCACCGGCCCCGACGGGCACCGGGCCATGCTCGGCCGCTCCGTCGACATCGGGCACAACGCCCGCAGCATGGCCATGGTTTCCACCGCGGCCGTCCCGGCCGGCGGCGCCCTGCGGATGACGCCGACCACCCTGGACATCATGATCAGCCCGCCGCCGCGGCTCGCGCCCGGCGACCGGCTCACCCTCACCCTGCACTTCCGCGACAGCCCCCCACGGACCGTACGGGCCACCGCCGTACGCCCCGGGGAAGCCCTCCCCACCGGGGGCCCGGGGACCGGCCGCGCCCGTCCCTGAGCCCCCTCGCGCTGGCGGGCGCGGCCCGGCCGTCAGGACACCGCGCCCGCGAGCGCACAGTCGGCCGGCTCCGGCCGCTCCGCCTCCGCCAGCAGCGCCACCAGCGTCTCCCGGGCCCGCGCCACCCGGGACCGTACGGTCCCGACCGGGCAGCCCATCACGCCGGCGGCCGCCGCATACGGCAGCCCCAGCACCTGGGTGAGCAGGAACGCCTCCCGCCGCTCCGGCGCCAGCGCCGCCAGCAGCCCGGTCAGCGCGATGCCCTCGTCGAAGCCGGGCACCCCGCGCGGCTGCATCCGCTCCGCCGCCGCCTGCCAGTCGTCGGTCGCGGCCAGCCGCGGCCGCACCGCATGCGACCGGAACCGGTCCGCCACCACCCGCCGGGCGATGGTCAGCAGCCAGGTCCGGGCCGACGACCGGCCCTCGAACCGCGGCAGACTGCGCAGCGCCCGCACATAGGTGTCCTGCACCAGGTCGTCGGTGGCCTGCGGATCACCGCTGAGATGCGTCACATAGCGCCGCACATCGAGCTGGGTGGCCCGGACGAACTGCTCCACGGCCCGCTCGTCGCCGGTCCGGGCGGCCAGCGCCCAGCCGGTCACCGCCTCGTCATCCCGCATTCCGCGACCGCCCCTCGCCGCCGGTCCGCGCTTCGGAGAGGATGGCGGTATGCACTGCGCACGCCTCCGTACGGCCCTCTCCGCCCGTCTCGACGGGGAGGAGCTGCCACCCGGCCTGACGCCACGTCTGCTCGACGGCCATCTCGCCGGCTGCGCCGACTGCCGGCGCTGGCAGGCGCAGGCCCGGGCACTGTCGGCGCGGGTCGCGCGGGCGAGCGCGGAGGGCGGGGACGATCCGACGTCCGTCGAGGCACTGCTCGCCGGGCTGCGGTCGCGGCCGGTACGGCCGGGCGGGACCGCACGCGCCCATGGGGAGGAGGCCGGTGGGGCCGCACGCGCCCGTGGGGAGGAGGCCGGTGGGGCCGTACGCGCCCATAGGGAGGGGCCCACCGGAGGTACGGCCGCGGGCTGAGGCCGCCTGGGCGCCCCGCGCGCCGGCCGCGGACACGGGCGGCGTCGCCACCGGCATCCGGACACGATTCATCATCTGGAGTCCTTCGCATGACCCGGTCCCGCACACGGCGGTGACCGGTGATGTCGGAGCGGGGCGTGGGCGCCCGGCGCCCGTCCCCGGCTCGGGAATTCGACCGTGCTGTCAGCGGACAGCCGGCCCATGCGGCGGACCCCGCAACGACATCGCGTGGGCCAGCAGGAGTTCGCGCACCGCCCGGCGCGGCTCCTGACGCGCGGCGCGTTGGGCGGGCGGCGCGTCGGGCAGGACGATCCGCAGCACCGGCGCCAGCGGCGCGAACAGCCGGGCCGACACGCTCCGTACGAGACGGAAGGCGGCCCGCTCACCGCCCCACAGCCACCAGGCGCTGAGCAGCGCGACGAGGAGGTGGGCCGCCAGCATGCCGGCCGCACTGCCGTGCGCCGCACCGCCGGGAGGCGCCATTCCCGCCATGCCCGGCATCCCTGCCGTGCCCGGCACGCCGGCCATGTCGTGTGTCCCGTCCGGCATCCCGGGCATCGCGGCCATCTGGCGGTGCATCAGCCGCATCATCTCCGCGGCATCGCCACCGGAGGCCGGCAGTTCGCCGGCGCCGCACAGCAAGCTGTCCGCCCACTGCCGGACCAGCGGCAGCTGCCCCCCGCCGGAACGGGCCATCGCCTGGCCGAGGGAGAAGGCGCTGTGCAGGGCGGTCTGGGTGCCTACGGTCAGCAGGCCGACGAGCAGTGGCCCGCGTTCCCGGCCCGCGACGCACCAGGCGCCGGCCGTGGTGGCCGCGCCGGCGCCGAGCAGCATCCACCAGGGCACCGCCGTACCGGACATCACCGAGTGACCCAGCGCGGCGAGCAGCACACAGACCACGGCGAACACCGCGGCCCGAAGCCCCCTGAGTACCTGCCCCGCAACCATGACGGGCCCATCGTCGCACCCCGCCCGCGACGCGGAACGCCAGGGTCACCGATGTGACAAGGCGTCAGGAGCCAGGCAGGGCACTCCTCGTGAAAGGCCTTGCCGGCCCGGCCACTTCATGGCATCCTGCGTTCTAACGCAACTGAAGTAGCAATAAGCAAGCGGCAGCAGGAGACCCGTGTCCCACAGCCCCCACCTCCGTCCCCCATCCACCTCTCCCTCCATCACTGAGATACCCGTCTCCGACCCCGCCGCCGGTCCGTATGCGATCGCCGCCGGGCCCGACGGTGCGCTGTGGTTCACGATGGTCCACGCGGGCCGGATCGGACGGCTGGCGCCCGACGGCCGGCTCGACCGGTA
This sequence comes from Streptomyces sp. NPDC059649, assembly GCF_042734445.1. NCBI lineage: Bacteria > Bacillati > Actinomycetota > Actinomycetes > Kitasatosporales > Streptomycetaceae > Streptomyces > Streptomyces sp. NPDC059649. Next base: position 46,938 of record NZ_JBHWDV010000022.1, on the reverse strand, counting down.
CGACCTCGACGCGCCGTCCTGCGGGCCGTCGCTCATCACGCCCGGACCTGACGGCGCCCTGTGGTTCACCCGCGCCCGGGACCACCGGATCGGGCGGATCACGGTCACCGGAGAGGCCACGTCGTTCGCCGTACCCACCCCGGACAGCGGCCCGTTCGGCATCGCGGCCGCCTCCGACGGCGCCCTGTGGTTCACGCAGATGAACGGGAACCGCATAGGCCGCCTCACGCCGGACGACGGCCGGGTGACCGAGTTCCCGCTGCCGGTGAGCGGGGCCTTCCCCTCGGCGCTCGCCGTCGGGCCGGACGAGGCGCTGTGGTGCACGCTCCACCAGGCCAACGCCATCGGCCGGATCGGCCTCGACGGTGCCCTCACCCTCCACCCGCTGCCGACCGAGGCCGCCGGACCGGTCGGCATCACCTGCGGTACGGACGGCGCCCTCTGGTTCGTCGAGATCGGTGCGGGGCAGATCGGCCGCATCACGACGGACGGCCGGATCGAGGAGTTCCCCCTCCCGGACCGCACGGCCCGGCCGCATGCCATCACCGCCGGCCCCACCGGCGGTTGCTGGTTCACCGAATGGGCCGCCGGCCGTATCGGCCACATCACCCCGGACGGCCGCATCCAGGAGTACGACCTGCCGGACCGTGATTCCGAGCCGCACGGCCTGGCCTTCGGCCCCGACGGTGCGCTCCATGTGGCCCTGGAGGCCGGGCGGATAGCCCGGGTCGAGATGACACGTACCCCGAGCGCCTGAGGCACCGTACGTACGGTGAACGGCCCGGTGGGGCGCGGCCGTCGGCCACGCCCCACCGGCCGGCCCCTCACCGGTTCCGTCCGGCGGCCCGCCGCCTCAGGGTCGGGGCCCGACGACCTCTCCGGCGGCCCGTACGGTGATCGCCATGGCGGGGCAGACATCGGCCGCGTCCAGGGCGCGTTCGTCGGCCTCGATCCGGTCGTGCCGCGGCCGGGCATGGGTGCCGTCGAGGGTGAAGAGGTCCGGTGCGATGGCGGCGCACGAGCCCGAGGCCATGCACAGCTGAGGATCGATCTCGATCTCCCAGGTCATCGGCGCACTCACCACCCCACCGGCAGGACCCGGGGGCCGCGCACCAGCATCTGGGTCTTCCACTCGACATCGCCGGCCACATGGAGCTTCGGGAAGCGGGTGATCAGGGCGCCGATCGCTTCCTGGAGTTCCAGCCGGGCCAGCGGGGCGCCCAGGCAGTGGTGGACGCCGTGCCCGAAGCCGAGGTGCTGGTTGCCGGTCCGGGTGATGTTCAGCGTGCCGGGCGCGTCGAAGCGCAGTGCGTCACGGTTGGCGGCGCCGACCGCGACCAGGACGGGTGTGCCGGCCCGCACCAGCGTGCCGCCGACCTCGATGTCCTCGGTGGCGTAGCGGGCCTGGCCGGCGCCGCTGCCGAGCGGGACGAACCGCAGTAGCTCCTCGACGGCGCCGCCGATCAGCTCGGGCCGCTCGCGCAGCAGGGCGAGCTGGTCCGGGTGGTCCAGCAGCGCCAGCACGAAGTTGGGGATCTGGGTGGCGGTGGTCTCGTGCCCGGCGACCAGGATCCCGACGCACAGGTCGACGAGTTCCAGCTCCGAGAGCCGGTCGCCGGTGTCCCGCGCGTCGATCAGCGCGGTCATCAGGTCGTCCTGCGGGGCGCGCCGGTGCTCCTCGATCAACTGCCCCATATAGCCGCGGAGTTCCTCCAGATTGGCATCCAACTCCTCGGCCGTCAGCGAGCTCGTGGACAGCGCGGCGTCGCTCCACACCCGGAACTTCGGACGGTCCTGTTCCGGCACGCCGAGCATCCGGCAGATCACCGCGACGGGGATGGGCAGCGCATAGCGGTCCACCAGGTCGGCGGGCGGCCCGGCGGCCTCCAGCTCGTCGAGCAGCTCCCGGGTCAACTGCCGGACCTGCGGCCGGAGTTTCTCGACCTGCCGGACCGTGAAGGCCTTGGCGACCAGGGTGCGCAGCCGGGTGTGGTCCGGCGGGTCCATGCCCAGGATGCCGCTGTCCCGGCGGCCCTCGGACTGCCGGGGCTCGTCGTGCCGGGCACTCTCCGCGCGGCTGAAGCGCTGATCACCGAGGACTAACCGGGCCTCGGCGTAACGGGTGACCAGCCAGGCCGGTTCGCCGTAGGCCAGCTGTACCTTCAGCAGCCCCGGGTGGTTGCGGGCCCGCTCGTACGCGTCCGAGAGGTCGAGGCTCTCGGCGACATTGAAGGGGTAGGGGAGGGGTGCAGTGTCGACTGTGGTCAAGGTGACCTCCCTTGTGTAAGCACCTGCTTACACAAGGTATGCCGCTCCCCCGGGGCGGTCAACGACGCATCGGCACCGTCATCGTGACGGTCCGTCGGAAAGGAGCGTGACACGACCATGGGGGAGACCTCCCAGCACGGCACGGTGGGCACCCACCGCCGGGACGCCCAGGGCACCCGGCGGCGCCTCCTGGACGCCGCGGCGGAGCTGTTCGCGGAGCGGGGGTACGAGCGGGCGACGGTACGGGACATCGCGGCCCGCGCCGGCGCCAACCAGGCCCTGCTGTTCCGTTACTTCGGCACGAAGAAGGCGCTGTTCGGCGAGGTGATGGCGCGCGGCGGGCAGGAACAGCTGCGGACCACGCCCGCCGACCGGCTGTTCGAGGTCGCGCTGCGCGGCATGCTGGCCGGCGGCGGCCCGGGCGCCGACCGCTCCCTGGAGGTGTGCCTGCGTTCCATCGGCGGCAGCGACGAGATCGCGGACGCGCTGCGCGGGCTGGGGGAGGAGTACGCCGAGGTGCTCGCCACCCTCTCGGCGTCCGAGGACGGCGGACTGCGCGGCGATCTGGCGCTGTCCTGGCTGCTGGGCATCGGCCTGATGCGGGTGGTGGTCGGCAAGGAGCCGCTGGCGAGCGCCGATCCCGACACGGTCTGCACCCTCGCCGTCGGCGCGCTGCGGCACCTGCTGGAGGACCTGTCGACGGACGGGGCAACGGGTGGGGCGACGGACGGGTGAGGGCGCTGGGCGAGCGTGCGCGTACGAGCGTGCACGCCCCCGGGAATTCACTCGAAGGCTTCGTGCGGTATGCCCCATTTCGTACTGCGTTCCGGTGATTCCTCGGCGGGTCGCAGGTCAAGGAACAAAACCCTCCTTATTGTCGCGTATGCAGAGAATATTCATTTTCTGCAGAGTCGAGTGAAGGTGGAAACATGCTCCGTTCGATCCCTCGCGGCCTCGCAGTGGCCGGCCTGACCGCGGCTGCCCTCGTGGTACCGACGGCCGGCGCCGCCACCGCCGCGACCGCACCCCCCAGCAGCGCCCAGAGCGCGAAGTGCTCCTCGCAGCGCTGCGACGAGGGCCACCACGGCAACCGGCACCCCAACCGACACCACGGCAGCCACAAGGGCAAGGGCAAGAGCAAGGGCCGCGTCGGGCACGGCGGCCACGACGGCTACGACGGTTTCGGCCGCGACGGCCGCCGGGACAACTACGGCTACGGCCACCACGACGGGTACGACGGCTACGGGCGCGAGGGCTACGGTCGCGACGGTTACGGCCTGGGCCGGGGCGGCCTGCTGGGCCTCGGCCTGCTCGGGCTCCTCTGACCCCCGTCAGGCGGTCACGCGCAGGAGGCCCGGGAACACCTCCCGGGCCTCCTGCATGCCGCACCGGCGGCGGTCCGCGCCCCCGTCCACGGAGTCCGCATGTCACCATCCGCCACCCGTAGCAGGAACCGCCGGCGCACCCTCGTCGCCACGGCCCTCCTGCTGTCCGCCGGCGTCGTCCTCACCGGTCTCGTCCGGCAGGCACCCCCGACGCCCACGGGCACACCCACCGGCACCGCCACCGCGCCCGCCGACCAGGGCGGCCTCGACCCGCGCACCGCCGCCGTCCTGCGCAAACCCCCCTACCGGCACGCCCAGTGGGGCCTGTTCCAGCAGGACCCGCGCACCGGCAAGGTGATCCGGTCCCGCTACGCGGACCAGTTCTTCCTGCCCGGCTCCACCGCGAAGCTCTTCGGCGTCAGCGGCACCTGGCACACCCTCGGCGGCGGCCACCGCTTCGTCACCCCGGTGTACGCCGTCGGACAGCGCCGGAACGGCACCCTCAGGGGCGACCTCGACCTGGTCGCCCAGGGCGATCTGACCCTCGGCGGCCGGACCCGCAAGAACGGCACCGTCGCCTACACCACCGTCGACCACACCTACGCCAACGACATCCCCGGAGCCACCCTCACCCCGCAGAACCCGCTGGCCGGCCTCGACCAACTCGCCCGCCAGGTACGGGCGTCGGGGATCCGGCGGGTCACCGGCGACGTGGTCATCGATCCCCGGCTGTTCCGCCCCGACCCCGCACTCGACCCGGTGCCCACCCCACTGATCGTCAACGACAACGTCATCGACCTGCTGTCCACCCCCGGCAGCGGCCCCGGCGCCCCCGCCGGCCTGGAGGTGCGCCCCAAGGTCGCGCCCTACCGGGTCACCTCCGAGGTCCGCACCGTCGCGCCCGGCCGGCCCGCCGACATCGCCGTCACGACCTCCCCCGACGGCACCCGCATCCGGCTGACCGGCACCATCGCCGCCGGCTCCGCCCCCGTCCTGCGCATCGCGCCCGTCAAGGACCCCAACGCCTTCGGCCGCACCGCCCTGATCGAGGCGCTGGTTCGGGCCGGCGTACAGGTCACCGCACCCCCCGTCGGCCCCAACCCCGCCGCCCGGCTGCCCCGTTCCTACCGGGGCGCCACCACGGTCGCCCGCTACACCTCCCCGCCCTACGCCGAGTACGCCGAGCTCATCCTCAAGGTCAGCCACAACCTCGGCGCGAACCTCGGCATCTGCCTGATGGCCGTCCACAAGCGGAGCACCGACTGCCAGGACGGGTTCCCGGTGCTCGCCGCGTTCCTCGACCGGGCCGGGGTCGATCGCCGGGCCGTCCAGCTCGCCGACGGCCGCGGCGGCAACCCGGCCGACCGGACCACACCGCGGGCCCTGGCGCAGATGCTGACGTACTGGCAGCGCACCCCCGAGGCGCGGCGCTTCCGCGAGGCGCTGCCCATCCTGGGCGTCGACGGCTCCCTCGCGGACAGCTGCCGGCACTGCCCCGCCCGCGGCAAGGTCTTCGCCAAGACCGGGACCGTGGCCGGCGGCGACACCCTCAACGACCGGATCGCCGTGGGGGCCGAGACCATCGCCGGCTATCTGGACCGGGGCAAGGGCCGGTTCGACGTGTTCTTCGTCGGCGTGAACGGCGCCTCGGCACCGGACATCAACGGCGTCCTCGCCATCGCCGACGACGTCGCCACCGTCGCCGGGCGCCTCCAGCAGCAGCGCACCGGCTGACGCCCGCACCCACCGGGCCGGCCGCCCGGCCGGCCCGTCATCCGGCCTGGCTGCTGTCCTTCAGGCTGCCCCAGCCGTGCCAGCGCTCGACCTCGATCCAGGCGCTGACCCGCCGCCGGTCCCGCTGCGGATACGGCCTGCCCAGATAACGCTGCGCCAGCCGGTCGATGTCGGCCAGCTGCGCGTCGTCCCGCAGCTCGGCCACCCGCCCGATCAGGGTCAGATGGGTGTACCAGTTGCCCTCGTCGAGCACGGTCAGCGTCACCCGCGGATCGTTGCGCAGGTGCTGGAGCCGTTTGCGGCCCTCGTCCATGTTGACCAGCACCCGGCCGTCGTCCCAGAGGTACCAGGTCGCGGTGGACACCGGCTGGCCGTCGGACCGCAGGGTGGTGATCACCGAGGGGTTGGGCTTGGCCAGCAGGGCGGTGGCGGACGCGGGAAGCGGTGGTTTCGACATCAAAGCCCTCATCAGTTCGTGGTGGCTGCCGTCCGGGACCGCGCTGCGGCGGCGCTCCGGCTCCTGGCGGAATCATGACGCGGGCGGAGCGGAATGTTCCGGAGGCGGGCGGCGTGCGGATTCCTGATCATGCGTCTGCCCGGTCAACGACCGGACCCGACGAGGAAGGACCCCGGATGCCGCTGCGACTGCGGGCCCCCCACCAGGCCGTCGCGGCCGGCGCCCGGGTCGTCCTCGGCGGCCGTACGCCGGACAATCTCGCGGCCGCGGCCGACGCGCTGGGCGACGCCGCCGGACGGTACCGCGTCGCCAAGCACGCGGCGCCGCTGCTGTCCGAGGACGGCTCGGTGGTGCTGATGTCCGGCGCCGCGGGCGCCCGGCCCCGGCACCCGCGCCCGCCTGCGCCGCGTGCGACGCCGCGATCGAAGGACCCGGCCGGGGCCTGGCCGTCGAACTCGCCCCGGTCCGCGTCAACGTCGTCCCGCCCGGCACCGTCGACGGCCACCTCCGGGCCGGGCGCCCGGCCCAGGACCGCGAGTCCGCCTTCGCGCAGTACCGCAGCGACACCCTGCGGTGAGGCCCGGCGGCCGGGCGGCGTCCGGCGTCAACACGGCGGGTCCGCCGGTGCGGTCCGTCCGCCCGGCGTCCCGCCCGCCGCGGCTCAGGCGTCCTGGTGCGCGGGCCGGGCCGCCGGCACCGGCCGCCGCGACGGCAGCACATCGGGCGCACGGTGCGGCCGCAGCGCGGTGAGCGCGGTCTCGGTCTCCTCCATCAGTGCCCGGTAGGAGACCAGCCGCTGCCACTCCGGGTCGGCGACTCCGGGCACGGTGGCCGCGCGCTCGGTCCACAGGCACACCAGTGCCGCGTAGACCGGGGTCTGCCGGACGATTTCGGCGGTGATCCAGCGCGGTGTGGACGCGGGACGGGGGAGGAACGTGTGACCGTGACCTGCGACGGTGCCGGAGGTAGGGGCGCTCATGGCCGTAGAAACGATTTTTCCGGCCTGGGGTCACTGCGTATTTTTGCGGCTGCCCGCACATGAGTCCCGGAGGTGGGGGGTTAACTCCCTCGAATATCACCTCATGCAGTGATCTATTGCCGGGAAGCGGACCAATCCGGACGAAAAAACGTTGTCGCTGTCATGGAACCGAGGGAGTTGTGGGAGCGCCACGCGGTACTCGCACAGGCGTTTTGCAGCAGCGATGACGAGGTCCGCCGGACGCAGGGACTCCTCGACGAGGCCGAGGCCCGCCGGTCCCGGACCCTGGCCGCCTTCGCCGTGACCGTCGGCAGCGACGCGGTGGTGGCCGACCTGCTCGGCCTGGACGAGCGCGAAGTACGGCTGGCCCGCCGCACGGTGGGCAAGGACGACGCCCGCGCGGTCGCCAAGAGCCTGCTCGCCGAACGGCCCCCCGCGCGCGAACAGGGCCCGGCGCGGGAACAGACCACGGTACGCGAGCCGTCCCCCGCCCAGCCGGCCGCCGCGCCGCCCGCCGCCCGCCCCGCCCCGGCCCAGACCGCCACGGACCGACCCACCGCGGACCGCCCCGCACCGTCCGGCACCACACCCGGCACCACCGCCGGCCAGTCCGGCGCGTCCCCGGTCACCCACGACCCGGCCTGGGCACCCGCCCTCGACGCCGTCCTGATGACCAGCTGGCACACCGGGGTCGACCTCACCGCGCTCGCCACCGAACTCGGCCTGGACGTACGGCTCCTGGTCGCCCGCGCCCAGCAACTGTCCACGGAGACCCGCCCCACCCCGCCCACGCCCCCGGACCGCACCGGCCGGCACCGAAGAATGGCCACCCTCCAGCCCTCCGCGCAGACCGACACCGGCCCGACCGCCTGGCGAGAACGCACCGACCGGCCCGCCTGGGAGCAGTACGAACACGACACCTGGAAACAGCAGCCGTACCAGCAGTACCAGTCCTACGCGACGACCTACCCCCACCACCCCCAGTACACCGCCTCGTCCGCCTCCGCCGGCTACCACCAGTACCCCACCCACCAAACCCACCAGACCCACCACAACCCCCCGAGCCACCAGTCCCACCAGGCCCACCAGCACCCCCACGACCCCCAGACCGTGCAGACCCTCCACACCACCCAGAACGGCCAGCACGTCCACCACGGGCACGAGCACCACCCCGGATACCAGGACCACCAGGAGTACCCGGCGTACGAATCCCCGCCGCCACCCGCCGCCCCCACCTGGGACGCCAACGCCATCACCGCCGCCCAGCACGACTGGGACGGCATCCTCAGCCAGTGGGAGGCCACCACCCCCACCACCCCGCCCCTGTCCGCGCCCGGCCACGGAACCACCTGACCGGCCCGCGCTCCGCGCCCGCCCGGCTCCTCACCCCCACGGGTGAACCGTCGTCTACAGTGGACGGCGGGCCGTGACTGGCGCTTGGGTGGAGTACCACCGGGGAGCGGCCCGGCCACCACGGCCACTGCCGCGCGCCTGGGCGATCCACGACGACGCTCAGGAGTACCCGATGTCCCCGACCGCCCGCCTCATGGACGGCACCGCGCTGGCCCGCCGGATCGTCGAGCAGGCCGCCGAGCGCGCCGCCGCCCTCACCGAGCAGACCGGCCGGACCCCGTGCCTGGCGACCGTCCTGGTGGGGGAGGACCCCGCATCGGAGACGTACGTGCGGATGAAGCGCAACCGCTGCGAGAAGGCCGGCATCCGCTCCCGGCACGTGGCCCTGCCCGCCACCACCACGACCGAAGAACTGGTCGGCACCCTCACCGCGCTCTCCCAGGACCCCGAGGTGCACGGCATCCTGCTCCAGCACCCGGTCGGAGCGCACATCGACGAGCGCGCCGCCTTCGAGGCCATCGCCCCCGAGAAGGACGTCGACGGCGTCACCTACCACTCCTTCGCCACCATGAGCTTCGGCGCCGAGGGCTTCGCCTCCTGCACCCCCGGCGGAATCCTCCGGCTGCTCGACCACTACGGCGTCGAGCTGGCCGGCAAGCACGCCGTCGTGGTCGGCCGCAGCGCGATCCTCGGCAAGCCGGTCGGCATGCTGCTGCTCGGCCGCAACGCCACCGTGACGTACTGCCACTCCCGCACCACCGACCTCGCCGCCCTCACCCGCCAGGCCGACATCCTGGTCGCCGCGGTCGGCCGGCCCCGCCTGCTCACCGCCGAACACATCAAGCCCGGCGCGGTCGTCATCGACGCCGGCTACAACCCCGGCAACGTCGGCGACGTCGACTTCGACTCCGCCGCCACCCGCGCCTCCCTGATCACCCCCGTCCCCGGCGGCGTCGGCCCCATGACCATCGCCACCCTCCTCACCCAAACCGTCGATGCCGCCACCCGCCAGCTGAAGGGGGCCTGAGCCTCCGGCCCCGGGACCGGACCGGTCCGGTCCGGGTCCGGTCCGGGTCCGGTCCGCAAAGGGCCGAAAGCATGCGGTTCCCCGTCCTCGCCGAACGTATGATCACGAGACGGTGGATGATCCTCGGGGAGGCGGGAACCGGCATGACGGAACGGCGAGTGGTGGTCGTGACGGGCGGCGGTACGGGCATCGGCGCGGCCACGGCCCGGCTGCTGCGGTCGGCCGGGCACGACGTGGTGATCTCCGGCCGCCGCCCCGAACCGCTGCACCGCCTCGCCGAGGAGACCGGGGCGCTCGCCCACCCCTCCGACACCGCCGACCCCGAGTCCGTACAGGACCTCGTCGACACCACGCTGTCCGCCTACGGGCGGCTCGACGGACTGGTCCTCAACGCCGGTGTCGCACGCAGCGGTTCGGTCGGCGACCTGACGCTGGAGGACTGGCAGACCGTCATGACGACCAACGTCACCGGCGCCTTCCTCCTCCAACGCGCCGCGCTGCCCCACCTGTTGGCGGCCCGCGGCGCGGTCGTCGCGGTCGCCTCCGTCTCCGCGCTGCGCAACGGCACCGCCAACGCCGCCTACGCCACCTCCAAAGCGGCGCTGCTGCAGCTGTGCCGCTCGCTCGCCGTCGACTACGGCCGGGACGGTCTGCGCGCCAACATCGTCTGCCCCAGCTGGGTCCGTACGGAGATGGCCGACCGCCGGATGGCCCGCTTCGCCGAGGAAGCCGGCCTCGCGGGCGGTATCGACGCCGCCTACGAGGAGGCCACCCGGCTCCTGCCGGCCGGCCGCCCCGGCGAACCGGAGGAGGTCGCCGAGGCGATCGCCTGGCTCCTCTCCCCGGCGGCGTCGTTCGTCAACGGCGCCGTCCTCACCGTCGACGGGGGCGCCACGGCCTTCGACACCGGAGGCGCCGCCTTCTCGTTCCGCATCGACCCCCGCGACGCGCCGACGCCCTGACCGTCCGCTGCCTGACCGCCCGCTGCGAGGAGCCCGGTCCGGGCGCGGAGTGCAGACCGGCCGGACGGGTGCTGCTCCGCGGGGGTCAGGTGGTGGCCGGCTGGGCGGCGCGGGTGAGTTCGCGGCGGTGCCGCATGAAGGGGCGGGGGCGGTTGAGGGCGAGGACCGCGGTGGTGCGGCCGTCGCGTTCGTAACAGGCGAGGAAGCTGCGGTCGTCGGGGGAGCCTTCGAGGATCCGCGGGGTGTCGGTGGGACCGCGGCGGCCGGCGAACTGGATGCGGACGCCGTACTGGTCGGACCAGAAGTAGGGCAGGGCGCGGTGGGTGGTGACCGTGCGGCCGGCGAGGAGGTTGGCCGCGGCGACCGCGGCCTGTTCGGTCGCGCTGGTCCAGTGCTCGGCCCGGACCCCGTCCACCCTGGCGACATCGCCGACCGCGACGACGTTGGGCAGCGCGGTGGCACCGCCGGCGTCGCAGACCACGCCGTCGTCGAGGGCGAGCGCGCAGGAGGCGAGCCAGTCGGTGTGGGGCCGGACGCCGATGCCGACGACGACCACGTCGGCCGGGAGGTGGCGGCCGTCGGACAGTTCGACCGAGGTGACGCGGCGGTCGGCGCCGGCGGCGTGCAGCCCGGCCACGCCCGTGCCGGTCAGCAGGGTGACGCCGTGGTCCGCGTGCAGTGCGGCGCAGATCCGGGCCATCTCGTCGCCGAGTTGCGGCCGGAGCGGGAGCGGGGCGGCCTCGACCACGGTGACGTCATGGCCGAGGGCGGCGCAGGACGAGGCGACCTCGGCACCGATGAATCCGGCGCCGATCACCACGACCCGGGCCGGCCCCCGGGTCAGGTCGGCGCGTAGCGCCCAGGCGTCGTCGAGGGTGCGCAGGGTGTGGGTCCCGGCGGGTGCCGGGCCGGGCAGGCGGCGCGGGGTGGCGCCGGTGGCGAGGACCACGCCGTCGGTGGTCAGCGGCCGGCCGTGGTCCAGCAGTACCGCGCCGGCGGCGGTGTCCAGGCCGGTGGCGCGGGTGCCGAGCCGCCATTCGGCGTCGAGTTCGGCGGTCTCCTCGGCGTCGGCCAGGGCGAGTTGGTCCTGGCCGGTGGCGCCGGTGAGGAAGTCCTTGGACAGCGGCGGCCGGTCGTAGGGGCGGTGGTGCTCGTCCCCGACGATCACCAGCCGGCCGTCGAACCCCTCGGCGCGCAGTGCCCGGGCGGCGTACAGACCCGCCAGCGAGGCCCCGATGACAGCGACCGACTTCATGCGGCGGTGCCCTCCTCGGCGACGTGGTGCACGTAGATCATGCCGTCCTCGACGGTCACCGGATGGGTCCGCACGGCCCGGCGGGCGGGCAGGCAGGTGGGCGCACCGGTGCGGAGATCGAATGAAGCGGCGTGCAGCGGGCATTCGACCAGACACCCCTCCAGCCAGCCGTCCGCGAGCGAGGCGTCCTGGTGGGTGCAGGTGTCGTCGATGGCGTACAGCTGCCCGTCGGCGTTGAAGACGGCGATCGGAGGAGCGGTGTCGATGCGTACGGACTCGCCTGCGGGCAGGTCGGCAAGGTGGCAGACAGGAATCACAGGACCCCCCTGTTACTCTTCGGTATCATCGAGTTTCGTGTTGCGCACGATGGAGCGCTATGCGCAACAGAATCCAGACCGGGAGCGGGCGCGTCAAGCGCTCCCCGGAATTGCCGACCGCTCAAATTCGGACCCGCAACCGGGTTGCCAGGTGGTGAGAACCAACACATGACGGACATCGTGGAGGGGCACGCGGACGGCAAGCCGTCGAAGGGACCCGCCAGCGCCGTGCAGTCGGTGGACCGCGCGGTGACCGTTCTGGAGATCCTCGCCCGGCACGGCGAGGCCGGGGTGACCGAGGTCGCCGACGAACTGGGCGTCCACAAGTCGACCGCGTTCCGGCTGCTCGGCGTGCTGGAGAGCCGGGGCCTGGTCGGCCAGGAGCAGGAGCGCGGCAAGTACTTCCTCGGGGCCGGGGTGCTGCGGCTGGCCGGTGCGGCGGCCGTCCGGCTGGACATCTCCCAGGAGGGCGCGGCCGTCTGCCGGCAACTGGCCGACGAACTCGGGGAGACCGTCAACATCGCGGTGCTGGAGAGCGATGCCGCGGTGAACATCATGCAGGCCCGCGGCCCGGCCTCGGTCACCGCGCAGAACTGGCTCGGCCGGCGCACCCCGCTGCACGCCACCTCCAGCGGCAAGGCGCTGCTCGCGTACCAGCCGGCGCCGGTCCAGGACGCCGTCCTCGGCCGGAAACTGCCGCGGCTCACCGAGCGGACCGTCACCTCGGCCGCGGAACTGCGCCGCGAGCTCGAGGAGGTCGTCGAGCGCGGCTTCGCGATGGCCGTCGAGGAACTGGAGCTGGGGCTGCGCGCGGTCGCGGCGCCGGTGCGGGCGCACGACGGCTCGGTGATCGGGGCGATCAGCGTGTCGGTGCCCGCGTACCGGCTCGACGAGGACCGGCTGCCCGAGGTCGTCAAGGGCACCGTCACCGCGGCCGAGGAGCTCTCCCGCCGGATGGGATACGCCTGTTGAGCACCTGACGGGCATCCGACGGACACCTGACGGCGGCGGGGCCGGGGCGAAAAGCGCCCGCCCCCCCCCCCAGTCCGGACGCGTAATGAGCCTTTTACGAACAGCTGGCCCGCACCTCTTGACGGTGCCGAGACGGCGTTCCCACTATGTCTCTCATCGCGCAACCAGTCGTGCACTGCGCAACACTGAGGGGTAGGGCATGCCACACGAAGTCCATGCCGTCGTCGCGGCGAAACAAGGCGCACCCGTCGAGCTCCGGACGATCCTGGTGCCGGACCCCGGCCCGGGAGAGGCGCTCGTCGCCGTACAGGCCTGCGGAGTCTGCCACACCGATCTGCACTACCGGGACGGCGCGATCAACGACGAATTCCCCTTCCTGCTGGGCCACGAGGCCGCCGGGATCGTCGAAGCCGTCGGCCCCGGCGTCACCGATCTTGCCCCCGGCGACTACGTCGTACTCGCCTGGCGCGCCCCCTGCGGCAGCTGCCGGTCCTGCCGCCGCGGCCGCCCCTGGTACTGCTTCGACTCCCGCAACGCCACCCAACCCATGACCCTGGAGGACGGCACCCCGCTCAGCCCCGCCCTCGGGATCGGCGCCTTCGCCGAGAAAACCCTGGTCGCCGCCGGGCAGGCGGTCAAGGTCGACCCCGCCGCCCGGCCCGAGGCGGCCGGCCTCATCGGCTGCGGCGTCATGGCCGGCTACGGCGCCGCCGTCCACACCGGGGGAGTGGGCAGCGGCGACACCGTCGCCGTCATCGGCTGCGGCGGCGTCGGCAACGCCGCGATCGCCGGCGCCTCGATCGCCGGAGCCCGCCGGGTCATCGCCGTCGACATCGACGAACGCAAACTCGACGGCGCCACCCGCTTCGGCGCCACCCACACCGTCAACTCCCGCCGCACCGACCCCGTCGAGGCGGTACGCGAACTCACCGGCGGACACGGCGCCGACATCGTCATCGACGCCGTCGGCCGCCCCGAAACCTACCGACAGGCCTTCTACATGCGGGACCTGGCCGGCACCCTCGTCCAAGTCGGCGTGCCCGCCCCCGACATGACCATCGAACTGCCGCTCATCGACCTCTTCGGCCGCGGCGGCGCCCTGAAGTCCTCCTGGTACGGCGACTGCCTGCCCAGCCGCGACTTCCCCGTCCTCATCGACCGCCACCTCAGCGGCCGCCTCGACCTCGACGCCTTCGTCACCGAACGGATCAGCCTCGACGAGGTCGAGTCCGCCTTCGAGAAGATGCACCGCGGCGAGGTCCTGCGATCGGTGGTGGTCCTGTGACCCCTCCCCACCCCGCCCGCGTCGTCATCATCGGCGCCGGCATCGTCGGCTGCTCCCTCGCCGACGAACTCACCGCCCGCGGCTGGACCGACCTCACCGTCCTCGACCAGGGCCCGCTGCCCGCCCCCGGCGGCTCCACCTCCCACGCCCCCGGCCTGGTCTTCCAGACCAGCCCTTCCAAAACCCTGACCGCCTTCGCCCGGTACACCGTCGAGAAGTTCACCGCCCTCCAGGTCGACGGCCTGTCCTGCTTCAACCCGGTCGGCGGCCTGGAACTCGCGACCACCCCCGAACGCTGGGCCGACCTCCACCGCAAGGCCGGCTGGGCCGCCTCCTGGGGCGTCCGCGGGGAACTCGTCACCCCCGCCCGCTGCAAAGAGATGTGGCCACTTGTCGACGAGTCGATGATCCTCGGCGGCTTCCACACCCCCGACGACGGCCTCGCCCGCGCCCTCCTCGCCTCCCGCGCCCAGCGGCAGCGGGCCGAGCAGCGCGGCGCCCGCTTCCTCGACCGCCACACCGTCACCGGCATCGAACAGGACGACGGCCACGTCACCGGCGTGACCACCGACCGCGGCACCTTCCCCGCCACCCACGTCGTCTCCGCGGCCGGATTCTGGGGCCCGGTCATCGGCCGCATGGCGGGCGTCGACGTCCCCCTCCTCCCGCTCGCCCACCAGTACGCGAAGACCAAGCCGCTGCCCGAACTCGCCGGCGCCAACGACCCCCGCACCGAAGCCTCCAGGCCCATCCTCCGCTTCCAGGACCGCGACCTGTACTTCCGCGAGCACACCGACCGCCTCGGCATCGGCAGCTACGCCCACCGCCCGCTGCCCGTCGACCCGTTCACCGTCCCCGGCTACGACCAGGCGCGCGCCCGGAACATGGACATGCCGTCCTCGCTCCCCTTCACCGCGGCGGACTGGGCACCCAGCTGGGAGGACAGCCGCCAACTGATGCCCGCCCTGCGCGCCACCGACATCGACGAGGCCTTCAACGGCGTCTTCTCCTTCACCCCCGACGGCATGCCGGTCCTCGGCGAGTCCGGTGTGCTCAGCGGCTTCTGGCTCGCCGAAGCGGTCTGGGTCACGCACTCCGCGGGCGTCGCCAAGGCCGTCGCCGAGTGGATGGTCGACGGCCACGCCCGGACCGACCTGCACGAATGCGACCTGCACCGCTTCGAGGACGCCCAGCGTTCCCCCGCATACGTCCACGACCGCGGGGCCCGGCAGTTCATCGAGGTCTACGACGTCATCCACCCGCTCCAGCCCATGGACCAGCCCCGCCCGCTGCGCGTCAGCCCCTTCCACGCCCGCCAGCAGGAACTCGGCGCCCACTTCCTGGAGGCCGGCGGCTGGGAACGCCCGCACTGGTACGAAGCCAACGCCCACCTCGTCACCGACACCCCGCAACGCGACCCCTGGGCGGCCCGCCACTGGTCCCCCATCGCCGCCGCCGAAGCCAAGGCCACCCGCGAGAAGGTCGCCCTGTACGACATGACCCCCTTGCGCCGCCTGGAGGTCACCGGTCCCGGCGCGCTCGCCTTCCTCCAGCGCATGACGACCAACAACCTCGCCAAGAAGCCGGGCGCGGTGACGTACACCCTCCTCCTCGACGAGAAGGGCGGCATCCGCTCCGACCTGACCGTGGCCCGCCTCGCCCCCGACCGCTTCCAGATCGGCGCCAACTCCCCTGCGGACATCGAGTGGTTGAGGCGCCACGCACCGTCCGACGTCCACCTCCGTGACACCACCTCCGGCACCTGCTGCATCGGCGTCTGGGGCCCGCTCGCCCGCGACCTGGTCCAGCCGCTGACCCGCGACGACTTCTCCCACGAGGCGTTCGGCTACTTCCGCGCCAAGGAGACCCACCTCGGCCACGTCCCGGTCACGGCCCTGCGCCTCAGCTACGTCGGTGAGCTCGGCTGGGAGCTGTACACCACCGCCGACCTGGGCCTCCGCCTGTGGGACACCCTGTGGGAGGCCGGCCGGCAGCACGGCGTGATCGCGGCCGGCCGCTCGGCGTTCAACAGCCTCCGCCTGGAGAAGGGCTACCGCTCCTGGGGCCACGACATGACCGAGGAACACACCCCCTACGAGGCCGGGCTCGGTTTCGCCGTCCGCATGGACCGCGGCGACTTCCTCGGCCGCACCGCCCTCGAACAACTCCCGCCCCCGACAAGGAAACTGACCGCACTGCTCCTCGACGACCCGGCCGCCGTCGTCCTCGGCAAGGAACCGGTCTTCGTCGACGGCGCCCCCGCCGGCTACGTCACCAGCGCCGCCTACGGCTACACCCTCGGCCGCTGCGTCGCCTACGCCTGGCTCCCGGCCCACCTCGCCACCGGCACCGGCGTCCACATCGAGTACTTCGGCGAGAAGATCCCCGCCACCGTCGCCGACGAGCCGCTGTTCGACCCGAAGATGACCCGCATCCGCTGCTAGGAGACGCTCGTGTCACCGTCCTACGACGTCATCGTCCTCGGCCTCGGCGGCATGGGCAGCGCCGCCGCCCACCACCTGTCCGCACGCGGCGCCCGGGTCCTCGGCCTGGAGAAGTTCGGCCCGGTGCACAGCCGCGGCTCCAGCCACGGCGGCTCCCGCATCACCCGCCAGTCCTACTTCGAGGACCCCGCCTACGTCCCGCTGCTGCTCCGCGCCTACGAACTCTACGAAGACCTGCAGAAGGCAACCGGACGGGAGATCGCCACCCTCTGCGGCGGCGTCATGGTCGGCCGCCCCGACTCCCGCACCGTCGCCGGCTCCCTGCTCTCCGCCCGGCGCTGGGACCTGCCGCACGACCTGCTGGACGCGGCCGAGATCCGCCGCCGCTTCCCCACCCTCACCCCCGAGGACGACGAGGTCGCCCTTTACGAGCCGCGGGCCGGCCTGGTCCGGCCCGAGAACACCGTCGCCGCCCACCTCCAGCTGGCCACCCGCCGCGGCGCCGACCTGCACTACGAGGAACCCGTCACGCGCTGGGAGCGGTACCGCGACGGCGTACGCGTCCACACCCCGGAAAACACCTACACCGCCGGCCAGTTGGTGATCTGCCCGGGCGCCTGGGCGCCCCGGCTGCTCGACGACCTCGGCGTCCCGTTCACCATCGAACGGCAGATCATGTACTGGTTCCAGCCGCACGGCGGCACCGCCCGCTTCGCCCCCGCACACCACCCCATCTACATCTGGGAGGACGCCACCGGCTCCCAGGTCTACGGCTTCCCCGCCATCGACGGCCCCGACCTCGGCGCCAAGGTCGCCTTCTTCCGCAAGGGCACCGTCTGCACCCCGGAAACCATCGACCGCACCGTCCACGACCACGAGGTCGCGGCCATGGCGGACCGGATGTCGCGGCACATCCCCGCCCTGCCCGGCCGCTTCCTCAAGGCCGCCACCTGCATGTACTCCAACACCCCCGACGAGCACTTCGTCATCGCCCGGCACCCCGCCCACCCCGAGAACGTCACCGTGGCCTGCGGGTTCTCCGGACACGGCTTCAAGTTCGTGCCGGTCGTCGGGGAAATCCTCGCCGACCTGGCGCTGACCGGCACCACCGAGCACCCCATCGAGCTGTTCGACCCGCGCCGCCCCGCCGCCGCGCCCGCCGTCCGAGGAGCCCACGCATGACCACCACCCACCTGCCGCCCAGCCTGGTGGCGACACTCCCCGGCCGCTACTACACCGATCCCGAACTCTTCCGCACCGAACAGGAACGGATCTTCGAGCGCATATGGTTCTGCGCCGTACGCTCCGCCGACCTCGACCGGCCCGGCGCCTTCCGCACCGTCCAGGTCGGCCGCGAGAACGTCCTGATCACCCGCTCCCGCACCGGCGAGCTGCGCGCCTTCCTCAACGTCTGCCGGCACCGCGGCGCCCGCCTGTGCACACAACCCCAGGGACAGGTCCGCCGCACCCTCCAATGCCCCTATCACGCCTGGACCTACGACCTCGACGGCAAACTGATCGCCGCCCCCAACCTCACCAAGATGCCCGACCTCGACCGCACCGCGTACGGCCTGGTCACGGTCGCCCTGCGGGAATGGCTCGGCTACGCATGGGTGTGCCTGGCCGACGAGCCACCGTCCTTCGAGGACACCGTGATCGGCGCGGCCGTCGAACGGCTCGGCGACACCGCCGCCATCGACCACTACGGCACCGAACGGCTCGCCCTCGGCAAACGCCTCACCTACGACGTCGCGGCCAACTGGAAGCTCATCGTCGAGAACTTCATGGAGTGCTACCACTGCGCCACCATCCACCCCGAACTCACCGACGTCCTCCCGGAGTTCGCCGACGGCTACGCCGCCCAGTACTACGTCGGCCACGGCGCCGAATTCGGCGACGGCGTGCAGGGCTTCACCGTCGACGGCAGCGAGGGATTCGGCAGACTCCCCGAGATCTCCGACGACCAGGACCGCCGCTACTACGCCCTCACCGTCAAGCCCACCGTCTTCGTCAACCTCGTACCCGACCACGTCATCCTGCACCGGATGTTCCCGCTGGCCGAGGACCGCACCGTCGTCGAATGCGACTGGCTGTACGCACCCGAAGTCGTCCGGTCCGGCGCCGATGTGTCCAAGTCCGTCGAACTGTTCCACCGCGTCAACACCCAGGACTTCGACGCCTGCGAACGCACCCAACCCGCCATGTCCTCCCGCGCCTACCGCTCCGGCGGCGTCCTCGTCCCCACCGAGCACCACATCGGGATCTTCCACAGCTGGCTCCTGCGGCAGTTGGGAGCCGACGGTGCCTGACCTGTTCATCGGCGGCAGCTGGACCACACCCCGGGACGAGCGGACCCGCGAGATCCGCTGCCCCGCCGACGGCGGCCTCGTCGCCGTCGTCGACGAGGGCGGCGGCAAGGACGCCGCCGACGCGGTCGCCGCCGCCCGCCACGCCTTCGACCACGGCCGCTGGCCCACCACCCCGGCCGCCACCCGCGGCGACCTGCTGCTCCGCGTCGCCGGCCTCCTCGAACGCGACCGGGCCGCGCTCGCCCGCGCCGAATCCCTCGACACCGGGAAACGCCTGCCCGAGAGCGAAACCGACATCGACGACGTCGCCGCCTGCTTCCGCTACTTCGCACGGCTGGCCGGCACCGAGGACGGCCGGCTGCCCGACCCCGGCGTCCCCGGCGTCGACAGCCGCATCGTGCACGAACCCATCGGCGTCTGCGCCCTGATCACCCCCTGGAACTACCCCCTGCTGCAAACCAGTTGGAAGGTCGCACCCGCCCTGGCCGCGGGCAACACCTTCGTCCTGAAGCCCAGCGAACTCACCCCGCACACCGCCCTCCACCTGATGCGGCTGCTCCAGGAAGCCGGACTGCCGGACGGCGTCGCCAACCTCGTCCTGGGCACCGGACCGGAAGCCGGCGCCCCGCTCACCGACCACCCCGACGTCGACATGGTCTCCTTCACCGGCGGACTGCCCACCGGCCGGCGGATCATGGCCGCCGCGGCCGGCAGCGTCAAACGCGTCGCCCTCGAACTCGGCGGCAAGAACCCCAACATCGTCTTCGCCGACACCGACTTCGACACCGCCGTCGACCACGCCCTCACCGCCGTCTTCCTGCACTCAGGACAGGTCTGCTCGGCCGGCACCCGACTGCTCGTCGAGGACGCCCTGCACGACCGCTTCGTCGACGAGATCGTGCGCCGGGCCCGGCTGATCCGGCTCGGCGGCCCCTTCGACGCCCACGCCCGCACCGGACCGCTGATCTCCGCCGCCCACCGCGCCAAGGTCGAGGCGTACGTCGCCGCCGGCATCGCCGAGGGCGCCGTACTCCGCTGCGGCGGCACCCGCCCCGACGACCCCCACCTCGCCGACGGCCACTACTACCTGCCCACCGTGCTCGACGACTGCCACGCCGCGATGTCCGTCGTCCGCGAGGAGTCCTTCGGACCCGTGCTCACCGTCGAGCGCTTCACCGACGAGGACGAAGCGGTACGGCTCGCCAACGACACCGTCTACGGACTGGCCGGCGCCGTCTGGACCACCGACCAGGCACGCGCCGACCGCGTCGCCGCCGCACTGCGCCTCGGCACCGTATGGATCAACGACTACCACCCCTACCTCCCGCAGGCGGAATGGGGCGGCTTCAAACAGTCCGGCACCGGCCGGGAACTCGGCCCCAGCGGCCTGGCGGAGTACCGGGAGATCAAACACATCTGGCGCAACACGGCACCCGCGCCGGTGCACTGGTTCGACTGAGGAGGACATCGTTGACCACACCTGATGCACCATCAGCAAGAGTCGCACCACCGGCCGAGAGCCCCGAACCGGACGACACCGGACTCACCGAATTCGGCTACCGCCCCGAACTCCAGCGCACCCTCGGCAACTTCCACACCTTCGCCGCCGGCATCAGCTACATCTCCATCCTCACCGGCACCTTCCAACTCTTCTACTTCGGCTACGGCATCGGCGGCCCCGCCTACTGGTGGTCCTGGCCCCTGGTCTTCGCCGGCCAGCTGATGATCGCCCTGTCCTTCGCCGAACTCGCCGCCCGCCACCCCGTCGCCGGCTCCGTCTACAACTGGGCGAAAAAACTCGGCAATCCCCACATCGGCTGGCTGGCCGGCTGGATGATGCTGGTCGCGTCCGTCGTCTCCCTCTCCGCCGTGGCCCTCGCCTACCAACTCACCCTGCCGAAGATCTCCGCCACCTTCCAGTTCATCGGCGACGGCACCGGCACCTACGACACCGCCACCAACGGCGTCCTCCTCGCCGCCGTACTGATCCTCTTCACCACCCTCGTCAACGCCTTCGGCGTCAAACTCATGGCCCGCATCAACACCGCCGGCGTCTTCATCGAACTCATCGCCACCGTCGCGCTGATCGCACTCTTCGCCGTCCACGTCGTACGCGGCCCGGACGTCGTCCTCCAGACCCACCACGCCGGCACCGGCCAGCCCCTCGGCTACCTCGGCGCCTTCCTCACCGCCTCGCTGGCCTCCGCCTACGTCATGTACGGCTTCGACACCGCCGCCTCACTCGGCGAGGAATCCCTCGACCCGTCACGCAACGCCCCCCGCGCCATCCTCCGCGCCCTGATCGCCTCGTTCGTGCTCGGCGGACTCGTCCTGCTGCTCGCCATGATGAGCGTGAGCAGCCTGAACGGTAAGGGACTGGCCACCGACGGCCTCCAGTACGTCGTCCTCGACGTCCTCGGCGACACCGGCGGCAAGGCCATGCTCTGGTGCGTCCTCATCGCCGTCACCGTCTGCGCGCTCGCCGTGCACACCGCCGCCATCCGGCTCGCGTTCGCCATGGCCCGCGACAACAACCTCCCCGCCGCCTCCCTCATGGCCAAGGTCAGCCCGCGCTTCCGCACCCCGGTACTGCCCGCGGTCATCGTCGGAGTGCTCTCCCTCGGCGTACTGCTCCTCAACATCCGCCAGCCACAGATCTTCTCGGTGGTCACCAGCATCGGAATCATCATGATCTACCTGGCCTATCTGCTGGTCACCGCACCCATGCTGGTCGCCAGGCTCCGCGGCCGCTGGACACCGGCCGGCGGCGGCCGGTTCACCCTGGGCCGCTGGGGCCTGCCGGTCAACGTCGTCGCCGTCCTCTGGGGCGCCGGCATGATCGTCAACCTCGCCTGGCCCCGCGACGCCGTCTACAACGCCACCCCGCCGCACCACTGGTACCTGCGCTACGGCGCGGTGCTGTTCGTCGGCGCCGTCGCCGTCGGCGGCTTCGCCTACTACTGGTACGTCCAACGCCACCGCACCGGCGTCCTCGCCGAACACGCCGCCACCACCGACCACCCCACGACCGGCACCACCGACGCCACCGACACCTCCATCACCGCCACCGCCACCGACTGACCGCGCCTGCCCCGGGAGGACAACACCCCATGGAACACGCCGAGTTCGACTACGTCATCGTCGGCGGCGGCACCGCGGGCAACGTCGTCGCCGCCCGCCTCAGCGAGGACCCCACCGTCACCGTCTGCGTCCTGGAAGCCGGCCCCAGCGACGTCGGCGACGACAACATCCTGCGCCTGGAACGCTGGATGGCACTGCTGGAATCCGGCTACGACTGGGACTACCCGGTCGAACCCCAGGAGAACGGCAACAGCCATATGCGGCACGCCCGCGCCAAGGTCCTCGGCGGCTGCTCCTCGCACAACTCCTGCATCGCCTTCTGGGCACCCGCCGAGGACCTCGACGGCTGGGAGGCCGGCGGCTGCACCGGCTGGGGAGCCCGGGACACCTTCCCGCTCTACCGCCGCCTGGAGAACAACGACGCACCCGGCGACCACCACGGCCGCACCGGCCCCGTCACCCTGCGAACCATCAAACCCACCGACCCCTGCGGCACCGCCCTCCTCGAAGCCTGCGCCCAGAGCGGCATCCCCACCACCCCCTTCAACACCGGCCGCACCGTCCTCCGCGGCGCCCACTGGTTCCAGATCAACTCCGACGAGAACAACATCCGCCAGTCCTCCTCGGTCGCCTACCTGCACCCCGTCATGGGCAACCGCCCCAACCTCACCGTACGCACCGGCATCCGCGCCAAACACCTGCTCATCGACGACGACCGGCGCTGCACCGGCGTCGCCTACCTCGACCCCGACCTGATCCACACCCGCACGGTCCGCGCCCGCCGCGAAACCATCGTCTCCTGCGGTTCCATCGACACCCCCAAACTGCTGATGCTCTCCGGCATCGGCCCCGCCGACCACCTCCGCGACACCGGCATCGACGTCCGCGTCCACTCACCCGGCGTCGGCGAGAACCTCCAGGACCACCCCGAGGGCGTCATCATGTGGCAGGCCAAACAGCCCATGGTCACCACCTCCAACCAGTGGTGGGAGATCGGCATCTTCGCCGACACCGAGTCGGGCCTCGACCGCCCGGACCTGATGTTCCACTACGGCTCGGTGCCCTTCGACCTCAACACCGCCCGGCACGGCTACCCCACCTCCGAGAACGCTTTCTGCCTCACCCCCAACGTCACCCGCGCCCGCTCCCGCGGCACCGTCCGGCTCCGCACCCGCGACTTCCGCGACAAACCCAGGGTCGACCCGCGCTACTTCACCCATGAACACGACATCCGGGTGATGACCCACGGCCTGCGCCTGGCCCGCGAGATCGCCGCCCGCCCCGCACTCGCCGGCTGGACCGGCGCCGAACTCGCCCCCGGCCCCGACCTCCACACCGACGACGAACTCCTCGACTACATCCGCACCACCCACAACACCGTCTACCACCCCTCCTGCACGGTGAAGATGGGCGCCGACGACGACGCCATGGCACCGCTCGACGCCCGGTTGCGGGTCAAGGGCGTGGCCGGCCTCCGGGTCGCCGACGGCTCGGTCATGCCGGAACTCGTCACCGTCAACCCGTGCATCACCACGATGATGATCGGGGAGAAGTGCGCGGACATGGTGCGGGAGGACGCCGGCTGAAGGCATGAAGGAGGATGCCCGCTGAAGGCATGAAGGAGGATGCCTGCTGAAGGTATGAATGGGTCTTCATGCCTCATCGCTAGGATGACCCCATGGGCCACGGAATGGACGACAAAAGCACCACCACCACCCGCGAACGACTCGACGCCGTCGGCGCCGACGACGTCGCCGCCACCCTCCAGGCCCTTTCCACCCCCTCCCGGCTACGCATCCTCGCCCGCCTCCAGGAAGGGCCCTGCGCCGTCGGCGACCTCGCCACCGCCGTCGGCATGGAACAGTCCGCCTGCTCACACCAACTCCGCCTGCTCCGCAACCTCGGCCTGGTCACCGGCGAACGCAACGGCCGCTCGATCGTCTACGCCCTCCACGACCACCACGTCGCCGAACTCCTCGACCAGGCGCTGTACCACGTCGAACACCTCCGACTGGGACTGCGCGACGACACATCAGGGGCGGGCGTGGGGTGAGTGGTTGGGCTGTGCGGCGGCTGCGATGGGGGGTGCGATGCGGCTGTGCGGCGGCTGTGGTGGGGCGGTGACGGGGGCGCGATGGGGGTGCCTGACGGATCGTCACGGGTTGGTGTCTGCGGTGAGGAGTCGGGCTGTGTGACGGGGGGCGCCCCCGCCCCCCGGGGGGCCCCCGGCCCCCAACCCGGGCCCGTTGAGGCCCCCCACCCCGAGTCAGACCCCCGGGCCCCCGACAACCC
>NZ_JBHWDV010000022.1:0-22868 GCF_042734445.1 Streptomyces sp. NPDC059649 | reverse complement strand
TGGTGTGGGGGTGGGGGGCGTTGTGGGGGGGGGGGGGCCGCCGCCCCCCGCCCCCGCGGGCGGCCCCCCGACACACCAACCGGGCCCTGTTCAGGCACCGGACCCTGCTGCAGCCACCGGGCCCCGCTACAGCCGGCGGTTGTCCAGCACCGCGACCGCCCGCCGCACCCGGGCCGTCTCCTCCGTATCCACCTCGGCCACCAACAGCTCGGGCGCACCGCCCAGTTGGGCCCGCACCGTACCGTCCGGACCGACCAGCGCACTGCGCCCCACACCGGTCGGCGCCTTCGTCGGCACCTCCGGGTCGGCCCGCGGATCCGGCGCCGCCTGACCGACGGCCGCCAGCCACACCGTCGCATCCAGCGCACGGGCCCGCACCAGCAGATCCCACTGCGCCCGCTTGCCGGGACCCGCACCCCAGGAAGCGGGCAGCACCGACACCGTCGCCCCGGCATCCGCATGCGCCCGGAACAGCTCCGGGAACCGCAGGTCGTAGCAGGTCGCCAGGCCCACCCGGACGCCCTCCACGTCGATGGTCACCACCCGGCTGCCCGCGGCCACCGTGTCGGACTCCCGGAACCCGAACGCGTCATACAGATGGATCTTGTCGTACGACTCCTCGACATCCGGACCGGTCGCCAGCAACGTATTCGCGACCCGCCCCTCGGGCGCCGGGGTGAACATGCCCACCACCACCGTCACCCCCGTCTCCCGGGCCACCGCACGCACCCCCTCGGCCCACGGTCCGTCCAGCGGCTCCGCCACCGGCCCCAGCGGCACCCCGAACCGCACCATGGACGCCTCGGGCAACACCGCCAGCCGCGCCCCCTCCCGCGCCGCCCGCCGCACGTGGTCCTGCACCGCCGCGAGGTTCTCCTTCGGCTCGGTCGATGCCGTCATCTGGCACAGCGCGATACGCATGCGATCCCTCTCTCCGAAGCGTCTCGTGTACGGGACCCCGCAGGGCCCTCATAGACGATTCTGGGCCACCGGATCAGCGAGCGCGGTTCGGGGACGGTATTCCGGGACGGGGCCACCGGAGGACGGGGCGATTCCGGGACGAGGTGTTCCGGGCATGCGCGTTCCGGGTACGGGCGTTCCGGTTACGGGCCACTCCGGTGCGGGGTCCGGTGCCGGGCGGTGGGGGAGGGGCGACGGCTGGCGGCGTACGGGCCGGGGGTGGTGTACGGGCCGCGGGTCGGTGTTACGGGCCGGGAGACGGCGACGGCTGTCCTACGGAACCGGCTCTGCCGGGCCGACCGCCGCCCACGGAGCCTCATCGCCCCCCGTTGTCTCCCACCCGTCGTCTCACACTGCTCGTCCCGTGCCCGCCACTTCCTCCGGCCGCAGCAGGGCGGCGAGCCGATCGGCGGGCAACAGGCCCTGCTCCAGGACGAGTTCGGCCACTCCACGCCCGGTGGCGAGTGCTTCCTGGGCGATCGCGGTCGCCGCCGTATAGCCGATGTGCGGATTGAGCGCGGTGACCAGCCCGATCGAATTCTCCACGCTCGCCCGGAGCGTCTCGGAGTTCGCGGTGATCCCGTCCACGCAGCGCTCGGCGAGCGTCCGGCAGGCGGCCCCGAGGTGGGTGATGCTCTCCGAGAGCGAGTGCAGGATGATCGGCTCGAAGGCGTTGAGCTGGAGCTGCCCCGCCTCGGCGGCCATCGTGATCGTGACGTCGTTCCCGATCACCTCGAAGGCGACCTGGTTGACGACCTCCGGGATCACCGGGTTGACCTTGCCCGGCATGATGCTCGAACCGGCCTGCACCGGCGGAAGGTTGATCTCCCCCAGGCCGGCCCGCGGCCCGGACGACAGCAGCCGCAGGTCGTTACAGCTCTTGGAGAGCTTGACGGCGATCCGCTTCAGCACGCCGGAGAGATGGACGAACGCACCACAGTCCTGCGTCGCCTCGACAAGGTTGGCGGCGGTCACCAGCGACAACCCGGTGATGGCGGCCAGGTGCCTGCGGGCCGCCTCCGCGTATCCCGGAGGCGCGTTGAGACCCGTACCGATCGCCGTCGCCCCGAGATTGATCTCGTGCACGAGCAGCACGGCCTCCGCCAGCCGGCTTTGATCCTCCTCCAACATCACCGCAAACGTCGAGAACTCCTGCCCCAGCGTCATCGGCACCGCGTCCTGGAGCTGCGTCCGCCCCATCTTGAGCACATCGCGGAACTCCTCCGCCTTGGCGGCAAAGCTCTCCCGCAGCACGCCCATCGCATCGAGCAACCCCCGTACCGCCATGATCGTGGCGACCTTGACCGCGGTCGGGTACACATCGTTCGTCGACTGCCCAAGATTGACGTGCTCGTTCGGGTGCAGGTGCTGATAGTCACCCTTCGCGTGCCCAAGGATCTCCAACGCCCGATTGGCAATCACCTCATTGGCGTTCATGTTCGTAGAGGTCCCGGCACCCCCCTGGATCACATCGACAACGAACTGCTCATGCAGCCGCCCCTCCACCCGAATCTCCCGACAGGCGGCAACGATCGCCTCCCCCTGATCCCGATCGAGCAGCCCCAACTCCAGGTTGGCCCGCGCCGCAGCCTCCTTGACGGCAGCCAGCGCATTGATCAGATGCGGATACGCAGAGATAGCCGTCCCACTGATCGGAAAGTTCTCCACGGCCCGCAACGTATGCACGCCCCAGTAGGCCTCCACGGGTATCTCCCGATCCCCCAACAGATCGTGTTCCCAACGTCGTTCAGCGGCGGCAGCAATCATCAATTTTCTTCCTTCGGCGGAGTAGACCCGGTGAGGCGGAGGGAGGGTGAGGAGAGGGGAGGGGAGGGGAGGGGAGGGGAGGGGAGGGCAGTGAGTCGGAGACGGGAGGGAGACGGGAGGGGGAGGGAAGGGATGGAGCGAGCCGGAGAGTGGCGGGGGAGGAGCGGGGGCAGCGACCCCCACAGACAACGAGGCGGCTCCCCCCCCGGACCCCTGACGCCCCCCACATTCATCACAGAGAGTGAAGAATCCGGGAACGAATCACTCTCCGTAATCGTTGCCGGAATATAAGGAGGCGTCAGGAGGCAGAGACAGAAGCAGGCGCGGGGGCAGAGGTGAGTCAGGGGACTGGGAGCAGTGGCGGGCGAGGGCGACCGCGGACAGGAAACGGTGGCGGGCGCAGGTGACCGTGTGGGCCAGGGCAAGGCGAACGCTCCGACCAGGACAAGGCGAGCGCACGGACTACGAGGAGACGAGGTCCGAGGCGAGCCCCTGCGCAAGTGCCCCCGCCGCCCGCAGCGCCCCGACCGTTGCGCCGCCCCCGATCACCGGTGCGGTGGCGAAGTCGGCGAGGACGTCGGGGTCAACGCCGCAGTACGCCAGGGCCGTCGCCGTCACGGGCATCCGGGCCCGGTCGGCGCCGTCGGCCACCTTCACACCGACCGCCCGCCCATCCGGTAGTGCCGCGATCTGAACGCCCTCGAAGCCGTCCTTGGCGAGCAGCCCGGGCACCGCGCGCACCAGCCGGGCGGTGTCCCGGCCGGCGCCCGAGACCATCTCGGGGTGGGTACGCATGGCGTGCGCGACCCGGCCCTCATGGGTGTCGGGGGCGGCCGTCGCGAGCCGGGCGGCGGCTCGGGTCAGGCCGTGCAGGGAGACCGCGAAGAGTGGGGCGCCGCAGCCGTCGACGGTGACGCGGGCGATGCCCTGGCCGGTGAGGTCCTCGACGGTTGCGGCGATCTCTCGCTGCAGCGGGTGGCCCGGATCGAGGTAGGAGTCCGGCCGCCAGCCCCGGGCGAGGGTCGTCAGCAGCATCGCGGCGTGCTTGCCCGAGCAGTTCTGGGTGAGGCGGGTGGGGCCCAGCCCGCGGCGGATCCACGCGTCGCGTTCGGCGGGACCGTACGGCAGGTCGGGGACGTTGCGCAGGGCGGCCTCGGTCAGGCCGGCGGTGGCGAGCATGCGGCGGGCGGTGGCCAGGTGGCGTTCGTCGCCGGAGTGGCTGGCGGCGGCGAGGGCCAGTGCCTCGTCGTCGAGGGGCGGCAGGCCGGCGCGGAGCAGGCCGACGGCCTGGAGGGGCTTGAGGGCCGAGCGCGGGTAGAAGGCGGCCTCGATGTCTCCGGCCTGGAATTGCACGCTTCCGTCCGCGGCCAGCACCACGACCGAGCCGTGGTGGACGCCCTCGATGATGCCGCCGCGCACCACGTGGGCGATGGGGGCGTGGGCGGGTGCGCGGATCTCCGGCGGCGCCGAAGCCGAGATCGCGCTGGGCTGCGTCGTCGGTGCCGTTTCGTCGGGTGACGGCTGGCCGGTGGACGGCTGGCGATTGGACGGTTGGCCGGTGGGCGGCTCGTCGGCGGAGGGCCCGTGGAGGGGCGGTTCGTGGAGGGGTGGTTTGTGGGGTGGTTCGGTGAAGGGTGGCTGCTCGTTGTGGGGCGAGGAGGCGGGGGAGGGTGTCGGGAACAGGTCCCCCTCGTGGGAGGGCGACGGCTCGTTGTGGGGCGACGGGGCGGGGGAGGGGGGATTGTTCACGGCTGGGGCTCGGGTTCCGGGGTGGTGGGCGGGGTGGGTTTGGGGGCCGGGGTGGGGGTGGGGGAGACGATTTGGGTGAGGGTGGTTTCGACGCGCGCCAGGTGGTGGGACATGGCTTGTTCGGCGTCGTGGGCGGAGCTGTCCAGGAGGGCCTCGACGATGGCGCGGTGTTCGCGGTTGGACTGCTCGCGGCGGCCGCCGAGCTCGTTGAGGAACGCGGACTGGCGGGCCAGGGCGTCGCGGATCTCCTCGATGACGCGGCGGAAGACCGGGTTGCCGGCGGCCTGGGCGACCGCCAGGTGGAAGAGGGTGTCCATGGCCACCCAGGCGGTGGTGTCGGTCTCCCGTTCCATCCGCTCCAGCAGGTGGGTGAGGTGGTCGAGGTCCTCCGGGGTCCGGCGCTGCGCCGCGTACCCGGCCACCGGGATCTCCACATGGCGGCGGACCTCCAGCAGGTCGCTCGCCGCGTAGTCGCCGAAGGTGGGGTCGGCCACCGCGCCGTCGGAGACGACGAAGGTGCCCTTGCCGGTGCGCGAGACGGTGAGCCCCATGGTCTGCAGGGCGCGCAGGGCCTCGCGCAGTACGGGTCTGCTCACCTCCAGGCGGCGGCAGAGTTCCGCTTCCGAGGGGAGCTTGTCGCCGACCGCGTACTCACCCCGTTCGATGGCGCCGCGCAGATGCTGCAGTACCGCTTCCATCGCGCTGACGCGGCGGGGCACACCACCGGAGGCACCCGAGGCACCGGAGGCACCAGAGCCGCCGGAGCCAGGGGCTGTCTGGCTGTCTGACAGGTTGGGGGTCACGGAGGGATCCTGGGACGTGGGGAGGGGGATGTCAAGTGGTGGAGGGGGCGGAGGGGTGCGGAGGGTGGGGTGCGGGGGGCTCGGTGCGGAGGTCCAGCATGTAGAAGACCTTGTCGTAGCGGCGGCCGCCCATGGCGACGAAGGCGGGCAGCCGGCCGTATTCGCGGAAGCCGAGGGAGCGGTAGAGACGGAGGGCGCGGATGTTGTCGGCGCGGGCGTCGAGGGTGAGGACCTCGATCTTCGCCTTACGGGCATCGGCGACCAATGTGCTGGTCAGCGACCTGCCGATGCCGTGGCCGTGCGCATCGGCGGCCACCGCGATCTTCACCAGATCGGCGTGTTGCCGGTTGGTCGCCTGGGTGTAGCGCAGCCAGTACCCCAGGCCGATCAGCCGGCGACCGAGGTAGGCGGCGCGCAGGGCCCCGTCACCGTGCCGTGCGGCCTGCAGGACCCGGCCGATGAGTTCCGTCACCTCGTCCGCGGCCGGCGGGTCGTCCCAGCCGAGGGGCGCGCCGGCGCGTACCAGGTCGGCCAGCACTCGGTGTGCCTCGGCGGGGAAACGGGGCGCCAGATCCGGGTCGGCGGTCAGTTCTGCGGCGTCGAGGAGGGCGGGGGTGGTGCCGTTCGGGATCTTCGGGCTTTCCGTTTCCTGCATCCCCTCCGTCCGCTCCATGTTCTCCGCCCCCTCCATCTCCTCCGCCCCATCCGTCCTCTCCGTGCCGGGCGTGCTCGGCGTGCCAGGCGTCGAGATCGTCATGATCAGGAGGCTAGGGGGTACGCATCGTCGCCGGGGCCCGGACGGAAAAATGCCCAAGGGGGAGATGCCGAGGGAGCAAGGGGGCCATGGGGGCATGGGGTCATGCCCAAGGGAGCAATACCCCAGGAACGGGGAACGGGGCCAGGGGTAGTCAGCCCGTTGCGGCCCAGCGGTAGCGGTGTTCCGGGCGGCCGGTGTCGCCGTATTTGAGGGTGAGGATGATGTGGCCGCTGCGTTCCAGGTGCTTGAGGTAGCGCTGGGCGGTGGAGCGGCTGACGCCGGCGCGGGCGGCGACCTCGTGGGCGGACAGCGGTACCGGGGCCGCGTCCAGGACCCGGCGGATCAGTTCGACGGTGGCGGCGGAGTGGCCCTTGGGGAGTTCGGTGTGCGGGGCTTCGGCGGTTCGGAAGGCGCTGAATATCCGGTCGACCTGTTCCTGGCCCGCCTCGCCGCGGCCGCTCACCCTCTCGACGGTGCGGCGCAGCGCGGCATAGCCGTCGAGCTTGGCGCGCAGTCCGGAGAAGCCGAACGGTTTGACGAGGTACTGCAGCGCGCCGGAGCGCATCGCGTCCTGGATGGTCGTCACGTCGCGGGCCGCGGTCACCATGATCACGTCGGTGCGGTGGCCGAGTTGCCGCAGTCGCCGGAGCAGCGACAGCCCGTTCTCGTCCGGCAGGTAGTGGTCGAGCAGTACCAGGTCGGCGGGGGTGCGTTCCAGGGTGGCGAGTGCCTGGGCGGCGGTGTGGGCGCAGCCGGTGACCCGGAAGCCGGGCACCTGTGAGACGTAGGCGGCGTTGATCTCGGCGACGTGGAAGTCGTCGTCCACGACGAGGACGTCGATCATCGAGGGCCTCCGGTCGGCGCCATTCGTGCAGTCGGCGCAACTCGTGCAGTCGTCGCGGCTCCTACGGTCGGCGCGACTCGTGCGGTCATCCTGACCTCCGCAGCCATCCAGACCCTCCCAGTCATCGTGGCTCTCGCACAGCCATCGGGACTTGGCGCTCTCGCGCGGTCGTCGTGAATAATCCCGCCTAATCCCGCGGTCATCGTGTCTCTCCGATCGATGTGGTGGTGCGTTCTTCCTGGAGGGCTTCGGGCTGGAGGGCTTCGGGCAGGACGACGGTGAAGACCGCGCCGCCGCCCGCGCGGGCGGTGACGCGGGCCATTCCGCCGTAGCGCTCGGCGAGCCGGCGTACCAGTGCCAGGCCGATGCCGCGGCCGCGGTGGAAGGTCACCGGGGCGCCGGCCGGCCGTCCGGTGGCCGGTGGGCGGGGGGCCTTGGTGGACCATCCCTCGGCGAAGATCTGCTCGCGCATCGCGGGCGGCACCCCCGGGCCGGTGTCGGAGACCCGGAGGACGACGGTGCGGTGCTCGGCCCGCAACTCGACCTCGACGAAGGGCGCTTGGCGGTGGCGTTCGGCGGTGGCGTCCAGTGCGTTGTCGATCAGGTTGCCGAGGACGGTCACCAGGTCGCGCGGGTCGACCACGGTGTCCGGCAGGAGGGTGGCGTCGGAGATCCGCAGGGCGACGCCGCGTTCGGCGGCGATGGCGGCCTTGCCGACGAGCAGTGCGGACAGCAGGGGGTCGTGCACCCGCTCGGCGATCTGTTCCGCGGAGGCCCGGTGGGCGCTGGCGACCTCGGTGACGAATTCGACGGCCTTCTCGTAGCGGCCGAGTTCGAGCAGTCCGCGTACCGTGTGGAGCTGGTTGGCGTGTTCGTGGTCCTGGGCCCGGAGGGCGTCCAACAGGCCCTGGGTGCCGTCGAGTTCGCGGCCGAGCAGTTCGAGTTCGGTGCGGTCCCGGAGGGTGACCACGGCCCCGCCGTCCCGGGTCGGTACGCGGTTGGCGACCAGTACCCGGCCGCCGCAGACGGCCAGCAGGTCGGTGCCCGCCACCCGTCCGGCCAGCACGTCCGTGGTGCGGCCCGGCGGCAGTACGTCCTCCAGGGCCCGGCCGGCGGCCCCGGCGTCGATGCCGAGCAGTCGTCCGGCCTCGTCGTTGACCAGCCGGAGCCGGCCGTGCCGGTCGAAGGCGACCACGCCCTCGCGGATGCTGTGCAGCATGGCCTCGCGTTCGTCGAGCAGTGCGGAGATGTCGGTGAACGCGACGCCGTGGGTGCGGCGGCGGAGCCGGCGGGCGAGGGCCACCGCGGCCAGTACGCCGGCGGCGAGCGCGGCGGCCGCGTAGCGCAGCACGTCGGGGAGGGTGCCGATCAGGCGGCTGCGGACGCTGTCGTAGGCGATGCCGACGGAGACGGCGCCGACGATCCGGCCGCGGCGGTCGCGCAGCGGGACCTTGGCGCGGGCGGATCGTCCGAGGGTGCCGGTGTCGATCTGGCGTACCTCGCGTCCGGCGAGGGTGCGGCTGGGGTCGGTGGAGACGTGCCGGCCGATCTGGGCGGGGTGGGTGTGTGACCAGCGCACTCCGCGGGTGTCCATGACGACGACGTACAGGGCGCCGGTCGCCCGGCGGATCCGTTCGGCGGTGTGCTGCACGGGTCCGTTCCGGTCGGGCGGGGTGGTGGTCAGTTCGCGGGGGAGGTCGGGGTAGGCGGCGGTGGTCTGGGCGATGGACTGTGCGCGGCGCATCGCCTGGTCGTCGAGTTCGGAGCTGAGCGGGGCGAGGAACAGGCTGGTGGCGAGCACCATCACGCCTGTGGTGAGGGTGAGTTGGGCGGTCAGCACCTGGGCGAAGACGCGCCGGGGCCAGTGGATCCGCATGCTCTCCTCGTCCTGGGCCCTTCCGCGCCCGCGCGGAACCGACACATTGTCTTCACGGCGTGATGCACGCACGGTATGCCGTGCGTGAGCATCCGCGCACCCCCTGGTGATGTTGTTGTTGTTCTAGCGTGAGCAAAACGAGCACAACAGGGTTTGCGCGCAGAAAGGCGGGTTGTGGCCACAAGCGTGTCGCTGTGCCGGATCGCACCTAGCGTCCCGGGCCATGAACAGGCACCTGAGCCCCGCCATCGAACTTCGGGGCACCAGCAAGACGTTCCGGACCCCGTCGGGCGGTGTGCACACCGCCGTACGGGATCTGGATCTGGTCGTCGGGCGCGGTGAGTTCGTCGCCGTGGTCGGCCCCACCGGATGCGGGAAGTCCACCACGCTCACCCTGATCAGCGGGCTGGAGGAGCCCACCCGGGGTGAGGTGCTGGTGGGTGGGGAGCCGGTCCGCGGCATCGGTGACACGGTCGGTTTCGTGTTCCAGCAGGACGCGGTCTTCCCCTGGCGCACCGTGCTGTCGAACGTGATGGCCGGGCCGCGCTTCCGCGGGGTGCCGAAGGCGGAGGCCAGAGCGCGGGCGCGGGAGTGGCTGGCCCGGGTGGGGCTGGCGTCCTTCGCGGACCGTTATCCGCACCAGCTCTCCGGTGGCCAGCGCAAACGGGTCGCGCTGGCCGCGACGTTCGTCAACGATCCGAAGATCCTGCTGATGGACGAGCCGTTCTCGGCACTCGATGTGCAGACCCGGGCGCTGATGTCGGACGAGTTGCTGGAGCTGTGGTCGGGCACGGGTGCGTCCGTCGTGTTCGTCACGCACGACCTGGAGGAGTCGATCGCGCTGGCCGACAAGGTGGTGGTGATGACCGCCGGGCCGGCGACGGTGAAGGAGGTCTTCGAGATCGATCTGCCGCGGCCGCGGCGGGTCGAGTCGGTGCGGCTGGAGCTGCGGTTCATCGAGATCTACCGGGAGATCTGGTCCTCGCTCGGCGAAGAGGTCCGCATCACCCGCGAGAGGGGTGCCGCCGATGCCGCCTGAGACCGTCTCCGCGCCCGTCACGGTGGTCAAGTCCGGTGCCCACGGGGACCGTTCGCGGGAGCGGGCGCGTGCCGCGCGCCGGCGCAGACTGCTGGTGTACGGCGCCCGGGTGCTGCTGCTGGTCGGTCTGCTCGGGTTGTGGGAGGGGCTGGCCCGGGCCGCGGTCATCGATCCGTTCAACTTCTCGATGCCGTCGAAGATCTGGGACCAGATGAGCCAGTGGGCGCTGAACGGCACCCCGCAGGGCCCGTTGTGGGAGCAGGTCGGGTACACGCTCTACGAGGCGCTGCTCGGCTGGGTCATCGGTGTGCTCGCCGGGGTGGTGCTGGGCATCGGGCTGGGCCGGGTGCGTTTCCTGGCCGATGTGCTGGGCCCGTACATCAAGGTGCTGAACGCGCTGCCGCGGATCGTGCTGGCTCCGATCTTCCTGATCTGGTTCGGGCTGGGCCCGGCGTCCAAGGTGGCGTCCGCGGTGGTCCTGGTGTTCTTCCCGGTGTTCTTCAACGCGTTCCAGGGGGCCCGGGAGGTGGACCGCAATCTGGTGGCCAACTCCCGGATCCTGGGGGCGAGCAATCGTCAGGTCACCCTGCAGGTGGTGATCCCGTCGGCCACTTCGTGGATCTTCACGAGCCTGCACGTCAGCTTCGGTTTCGCGCTGATCGGCGCGATCGTCGGCGAGTACATCGGCGCGACCAAGGGCCTCGGTCTGCTGGTCTCGGCGTCCCAGGGCACGTTCAACGCGGCCGGTGTGTACGCCGCCATGGTGATCCTCGCCGTGGTCGCGCTGGTCGCCGAGGGGCTGCTGGCGTTCCTGGAGAGGCGGCTGTTCCGCTGGAAGCCGGCCGACCGCTCGGACGACCGCTGACCTGCCGTGCCGTTCCTTCCGTCCCCGTCCACTCACGTATCGACCCAAGGATTTGATCATGCGTACGTCCGTGAAGCTGACCGCCGCGGCGGCCTCCGCCCTGCTCGCCCTCACCACCCTCACCGCCTGCGGTAACAGCGGGTCCCAGGACGCCGCGGGCGGCGGCGACAACGGCAAGATCAAGATCATGGTGGGCGGTCTCGACAAGGTGATCTACCTGCCCGCGAGACTCACCCAGCAGCTGGGCTACTTCGAGGACGAGGGCGTGCACGTCACGCTGCTCACCGAGCCGGCCGGTGTGCAGGCCACCACCTCGCTGCTCTCCGGTGATGTCCAGGGTGTCGTCGGCTTCTACGACCACACCCTCGACCTGCAGGTGAAGGGCAAGCAGGTGGAGTCGGTGGTGCAGTTCGCGCACGCCCCGGGCGAGGTCGAGGTGGTCTCCACCAAGGCGGCCGGCGACGTGACCTCGCCGAAGGACTTCAAGGGCAAGAAGCTCGGGGTCACCGGGCTCGGCTCGTCCACCGACTTCCTGACCAAGTACCTCGCGGTGAAGAACGGGGTGCAGACGAACGAGTTCACGCCGGTCGCGGTCGGTGCCGGGCAGACCTTCCTCTCCGCGATGAAGCAGGGCTCGATCGACGGCGGGATGACCACCGACCCGACCGTGGCGCAGGTCGTCGACAAGAACCTGGGCAAGGTGCTCGTCGACATGCGTACGCCCGAGGGGTCGAAGGAGGCGCTCGGCGGCCCGTACCCGTCGTCCAGCCTCTACATGAACACCGACTGGGTGAACAGCCACAAGGACACCGTGCACAAGCTCGCCAAGGCCTTCGTGCGGACCCTGAAGTGGATGTCCACGCACACGCCCGAGCAGATCGCCGACAAGATGCCGGCCGACTACGCGCAGGGCGGCAAGGAGCTCTACGTCCGGGCGATCAAGGACACCCTGCCGATGTTCACCAAGGACGGCGTGATGCCGGCCGACGGCCCGGCGACGGTCGAGCGGGTGCTGAAGTCCTTCAACCCCAACCTGAAGAACGCGTCGGTGGACCTGAAGAAGACCTACACCACCGAGTTCGTCAAGTAGCGGGGCCGGCCCGCGGACGGGGGGCGGTCCGGGCGAGACTCAGACGAAGTTGAGGTCCGCCCGGGCCAGCAGTGGATCGTCGACCAGCTGCCACAGCGGCACGGCGTAGTTGCCGAGGCCGTAGCGGCCGCCGAAGTGCAGGCCGAGCACCCGGTGGTCGGTGAGGTCGATGACGGGGGAGCCGCTGTTGCCGCCCAGCGTGGAGCAGTCGTGCTTGATGACGTTGCGGTCCGGCACCAGCCCCGTGGTGGTGCCGGGCTGCAACCGTTTGACGTTGTAGATGTCCATGAAGATCCGGCGCATCGACTCGGGTTCGTTGCGCCGGCCGTCGTACGCCGGGTAGCCCACGCAGTACACCGGGCGGCCGGGCAGATCGGCCGGGGCGTCGGCGGCCACCGCCAGGGGAGGGGGCAGTGCGCCGCCGCCGGCCGGCGGGGCGACCCGCAGCAGGGCCAGGTCGACGTCCTCGTGGATGCCGATGACCTCGACGACGTCGAAGGAGGGACTCGCGGCCCCGGGCGCCGTGCCGCCCCCCGGTGCGGGGTCGAGGTATTCCTCGCCGGTGTCGACGTTGGCGCTGATGCCCTGCTGGAAGGTCCAGCCGCGGCCGTCGCCGCGGGCGAACTCCACCGCCACATGACGGTTCGTCAGGACGACGTCCGGGCCGACCAGGAACGCGGTGCCCAGCCAGTCCAGGCTGATGTGGCCGGTCAGTTCGACCCGGCCGACCCGCGCGAACGACTCCCGGATCGCCGCCCGGTGACCGTCGAGCACCGCCCAGTCGCCCTGCTGCGGCGCGAAGTCGTGGTTCTGGACGAGGATCGCCGGGCGGCCCTCCAGCAGGACGATCGCCTCCATGCCGAAGGACTCGTCGTCGCTGATGTCGTCCGTGCGCCCCTCGGCGAGCTTCTCCAGGCCGATCGCGCCCGCGGTCAGCACCCGGGCCCGCTCCGCCTGCGCGAACTGCCCGATCTGGCCCGCCGGTTGCTGCTCCGCCGGCAGCTCCTCCAGGGACTCCGGGATCTCGGACGACAGTCCGTCCCGCACCCGCGCCGCGACCTCGTGCAGGTCCGAGAAGACCTGCTCCGGACCGGCCGCGACCGGTGATCTGTGCCGTCTGTGCATCTCGCCCTCCTCGAACGCGCCGTCGCCTCGCGCTACGGCGCCGCTTGTGCCGCCCGGATCTCGGCATGGATGCCGGGACTGGTGGTTTCCAGATGCCGCAGCACACTGCGCAT
Organism: Streptomyces sp. NPDC059649; assembly: GCF_042734445.1. Lineage (NCBI taxonomy): Bacteria > Bacillati > Actinomycetota > Actinomycetes > Kitasatosporales > Streptomycetaceae > Streptomyces > Streptomyces sp. NPDC059649. Next base: position 9,880 of record NZ_JBHWDV010000022.1, on the reverse strand, counting down.
CTGGGTGCCGACGTTGACGAACGCCGTGGTCCGGCCCTGGAACAGCACGTCCTCCACGCGCCGGGTGCCCCGGTGGAGCGCCACCACCTTCCAGTCGTCCGTGAGGACCGGCGAGCCCGAGGACCCGCCGCGGGTGTCGGTGAAGTAGCGCACGTCGTTCTCGTCCGCCTCGTAGACGAGGTTGTTGCGCAGCGCGACCCGTTTCGGCAGGCCGCCGGGGTGCTGGATGATGTTGACCGCCACGTAGTCGCCCCGGTTGACGGTCAGCGGGCGCTCCGCCAGCCGCAGCACCGGCCGGGCCGGCGCCTCGGCCAGCCGCAGCACCGCGTAGTCCAACGCCGCGTCGGACGCGACGAGTTCGCTGACCGCGGCCTCCTCGGTCTCCACGTCGTCGGTGTCGTAGTCGAACCGGGCGCGGGTGTGCCGGGCCTGCAGCTGAAGGTCCTCCGGGTCGGCCACCGGCCGCCCGGCGCCGGTCCCGGCCCGGGCGTTGACCACATGGTGATTGGTGACGAGCAGGTCGGGGGCGATCAGCCAGCCGGTGCCGGAGTGCGGGAAGCCGTTCGGCTGCAGCGGCGAACCCCCTTGGTACGGCGGCACCTTGAGGCGGGCCACCGCCCCGCCGGCCAGCTCCCCGCCGCGCAGGAACCCGATCGGCACGGTGTCGTCCCGGTGGACGATCTCCTCCTTGATCTCCCCCGGGGCGGGCAGCGTGGCCAGCACGTCCGGTTCGCCGCCCGCCTGGCGCGCCACGTCGTCCAGGGCCCGCTGGAAGACGGTGAGCGGCCCGGCCTCGGTGGTCTCGGCGACGGCGTTGCGCAGCCAGATCTCCAGCGGCACCGAGCCGTCGACCAGCCGCTCCACCCGGTTCATCTGGCTGAGGTCGGAGTGCACCTGGCGGCCCGGCGCGGGGTGCAGCGGCAGCGTGCCGCGGTAGCGCGGCATGATGCCGTCCATCAGCAGCGGCCGCACCGACGGGTCGGCGAGCCCGGTCTCCACCGCGGCGTCGAGCACCGCCCGGATCTCGTCCGGCGAGAGATAGCCGTTCACCGGTCACCACGCCTTTCGCGGAGGTGCCGTTCCTCGGGGGCCGGGGCGGGGCGGACGTGCGCCTCGGTGGCGGTCCGCCCGCCGCTGCCCACCCCCATCGCCGCGGCCACCCCGGCGACGATCTCCCCGCTCCGGTCCGGCACGGCCAGCAGGCGCCGGGCCAGCGCGTCGAGGGTGCCGCGGTCCCGGGCCAGCCGGAGGATCCCGGAGATGCTGGTCGGCGCGGCCCCGGGCTGGGGACGGGACGGCCCGGCGGCCTCGTCCAGGATCTCCATCACCTTCCCCAGCAGCGCCGGCTGCCGGCGGGTCGCCCGGCGCATCGCCGCGCCGAGCGCGTCCAGCGTCTCGTCGTCGGACGGCAGTCCCACCACCTCCACCGCGTGCTCCAGCGCCCCGGGGGCCTGGTCGTAGATCTGCGAGGCGACCGCGCGCACCAGCACGGGCTGCTCGGACAGCACGTCATCGGGCAACTTCCGCAGCCGCTCGGCGAGTTGGCGGCCGGTGGCCGGCTCGGCGCGTCCCTCGTCGGCGGTCAGCCGGGCCCGGGCCAGCAGGGCGCCCATCGCCTCCAGGTCCTGCCCGAGGCCCACCGCGACGTCCTCCGCGGCCCGCAGCGCGCGGTCGGCGTGCACCGGATCGCCGTCCTCCTGCGCGAGCCGGGCGGAGAGCAGCAGCAGTTCCAGCCGGCGCTCCCCGCACCCCGCGCGCTCGGCGGGGCCCAGGGCGTCCGCGACGGCCCGCCGGGCCTCGTCCCGCCGCCCGACGCGGCTGAGCGTCTCGGCGTACAGCGCGTGCAGCGGACTGCACGGCGTCCAGGGGCGGCGCCGGCCGATCCGCTCCAGGGCCGCCTCGGCGTACCCCTGCGCCAGCAGGTCCTCGACCTCCTGGGCGGCGATCCGCTCCCAGTCCTCCTGGTCCGCGCCGGCCACCACGTGGTCGGGGGCCCCGCCGCCGAGCCGGGCGGTGAGCATGCCGGCGGCCCGCGGCGACATCTCCTGCTGGGCGCCGGCGAGGAACCGCTCGACGCCCGGCAGCCAGCGCTCCTCGACCGTGCGCGGGTTCTCGTCCAGCCGCAGCCGGTGGTAGATCTCCTCGGCGCGCGCCTCCAGCCCGTCGCGGGCCGCGTAGTGCGCCACCGCGCGCCGCTCGACCTCCCGCATCACCGCGGTGCGGTCGCCGCCGGGCAGCCGCAGCATGATGGCCCGGACGTCGCCGCGGTAGCGCACCGCGTCGGGAGCGGCCGGCTCGACCATGTCCAGCCGGCTCAGCTCGTCGAACAGCTCCCGGGCCCGGCCCGGGTCCGGTACGTCGATACCGCACGGCCCGGCGAGCACGTCCTGGACGATCTCCGGGGTGATGACCCGCAGCACCAGGCCCGGGTGGGCGAGCCGGCGGACGTCCTCGTCGGCGATGTGGCTGAGGATCCGGTCGTAGAGGATGCCCTGCACCAGCAGCTGGTCGACCCGGCGGAAGACCTCCCGCCGCCGCTCGGGCAGACTGCGGATCAGCTCACCGGTCGGCTCGCCCTCCTGGCCCGTGAGGATCGCGGCCCGCGCCGCCAGCTTCAGGCTCAGCGGATGGCCGCCGACCCGGGCGGCCAGTTCCCGGGCCACCTCGGGGTCGTCCACGCCGCACGACGTCAGCAGGCCCACCGCCGCGTCCGGGTCGAGTTCGCCGAGCTTGATGTCGAGCGATTCCACGGGCTTCGCCGGGTGTTCGACCGGCGCCCGCCCGGACACGACGAACCGCAGCCGCGGATAGGCGCTCTGGAACGACAGGTAGACCGCCACCATGCGGCCCAGGGCCGGCGAGCCGCGGTACTGCGCCTCCTCCCAGGTGTCCAGGGCCACCACGAACGGCGGGTCCGGCTCGTCCGGGGAGCTCTTGCCCTCGGCGACCGCCCGCGTCAGGACCTCGCCGACCCGCCGGACCAGCCCGGTCTCCCGGCCGGTGGCCGCCGACTGGAACTCCTGCGAGGAGTCCCGCCCGAGGACCGCCCGGGTGGCGGCGAGTTCCTGCAGCTGGAGCACCCGCTCCTGGCCCTCGCGCTGGCTGCGGGCGACCTGCTGGCACTCCTCCGCCAGCGCGTCCAGCTCGGCGCGGTGGGCGGGGTACTGGATGCCGAGCTGCCGGGCCGCCTCGGCGATCAGGGTGACCGGCTCGTGGATGGAGAGGGTGGGCCGCTCGAAGTCGATGTAGGCGAACGGGATGCCGCCGGCCGGGTCGTGGACGCTGTCGAGCAGGAACTTGGCGAGCAGGGTGCTCTTGCCCATGCCGCCGGGCCCGTGGATGACCATCGGGGGGATCGGCGCGGGACGGCCGCCGGGACCGGCCGGAGGCGGCGCGGGCGGCGCCGCGGCCCCGGGGAGTCCGACGTAGGCGCGCAGCTCGGCGAGTTCCCGGGCCCGGCCCTGGAACGAGCGGCGGACCAGGCGTTCCAGCGGCTCCAGCAGCCGGGCCCGTTCCAGGGTGCGCTGCAGCCGGCCGGTGTCCGGCAGATCGGTGACGCCCGGCACCCGGGACAGCCACAGCACCGCCTGGAGGGCGTCGGCCAGTTCGCCGGCGGTCAGCCGGTCGATCGCCAGCGGTGTGCCGAACAGCTGGGCCAGCGCGAACCGTTCCGGCCCGGGCTCGCCCGGCAGCTGGTTGATGTTGGCGGCGAGCAGGCGCCGGGCGGCCTCCGGCCCGGCCAGTTGGCGCAGCGCCTCGTCCCGGACCTCGGCCTTGAGGGCCCAGCCGGCCTGTTCCCCCATGCCCAGGGTGGTGCAGTCGTCGACGAGTTCCAGGAGTGCCCGGCCGGTGGCGTGCTTCTCGTCGGGCAGTCGCAGCTCCCGGGGGTCGAAACGGGCCAGCAGACAGGCCGCCTCGCGGTAGGCGCGGCGGGCGGGGGAGATGCCGCCGGGTTGCTCCCGGCCGGTGTGCAGCGCCTCGCGCAGCCGGGCCGCGAACACCTCCCGCAGGCCCGAGGGGGCGGGGCGGTCAGAGGGACCGGTAGACACGGACCGCTCCCTCCACCGCCGTGCTGACCCGGCGCATATAGCTCTCGCCGCTCCCGCCGCCGGATTCCGCGGCGTAGAGCACCTCTTCCACGGCGACCTCGACGAGTTCGTCGATGGCCGGCTCCTGCGGGCCGCCGGCCGCCAGCACCGCCGGCGGCGATTCGTGGAAGACCTGGTGGAAGAAGGACCGCAGATCGCCCGGTTCGACGACCCGCGCGGTGTCCCAGCACACGCTGCCGCGCAGGTCGTGCGGGAGCTGGCGCATCGCGCGCCCGTAGCCGAGCAGCACCAGCCGGGGTGCCTGGTCGCCGTGGACCGCGGAGTGTTCGTAGACGGCCATGGCGAGCTGCCCGATGAAGTCCCACACGTCGGAGCTGGGGTCGAGCCGGTCGCACTCGTCGAGCACCAGCCACAGCCGCTCCTCGGCGGCGGTGGCCCGGCCGGCGACCCAGTGCGCGGCCTCGTCGACGGACGGCAGCGGGTCGTTGAGGTCGGTGGGGTTGAGCGGGGCGGGGCCGGTGCCCGGTTCGGCGACGAAGTCGGCCAGCCGCCGGACGACCTTCGCGGCGGTGGAGGTCCGCGACAGGGTGACCCGGACGGGACGGAAGCCGCTGTGCTGACCGATGTGGCGCAGGAAGGTGTAGGTGTAGGAGCGGCCGCTGTCCGGCTCGCCGTCGACCAGCAGGATGCACTTGTCGGGGTCGGTGACGAACCGGCGCAGCGTCTCCCGCAGGCCCTGCCGGTCGATGAAGGCCTCCGCGCCGTTCTTCAGCACGCAGGTGCGGAAGGTGTCCTGCGCGGCGTGGGCGCGGCAGTCCTCCCGCAGCCGGTCCCGGAACTCCCTGACCTTCACGATGTCGGGCAGGACGGCCAGTTCGTCGACGGCGGTGAGCGCCTCCATCAGCCGCAGCTGCCGCTCGATGTCCGTACGCGAGCGCTGCACGAGGGTGCGGGCGTTGTCGGAGCTGACGTGGGTCAGCGGCAGCGCGGCGACGAAATCCCCGGGGAAGCCGTACTCGGCGAGCCGCTCGTGCGGCTCGGTGGTGTCGAGCAGATGGTTCTGCACCCAGGTGGTGACCAGGTCCCACTCGGTCTCGGTCAGCGGCATGCCCGGCCTACCCCGGACCGTCGCCGAAGATCCGCAGCACCGGTTCGCGCACCGGGTGCTGTGACAGGTACGCGCCGATGTCGTGGTGATTGCGGCTGTCGTTGGTGACCAGCACGTCGGTGACCCGGTCCTGCGGCGCGTACTCGGGGCGCAGCGTGTGGTCCAGCGCCACCAGGTCCCGCAGGTCGGAGGCGTTGCGCCAGGCCGTCACGCCGTCCGGTACGGCCGGTGGGCGGGCCAGCCGGTCCTGGATCTCGGTGATCGCCAGCGGTGAGCCGACGGTGACCAGCAGAGCCACCTCGCGGGCCCGCTCCCGCAGCACCTCGTAGGCGATGATCGTGCCCAGGCTGTGCCCGACCACGACCAGCGGGCCGCCGTCCGGGCCGTCCAGCGCCTCCTGCACCACCGCCCGCATCGCCGGTCCCGCCCCGCCGAAGAAGTAGGCGTGGACGTCCTTGAACGCGTGCTCCACCAGCCTCCGGAACAGTGCGGTGCGGCCCGGGCGGGGCAGCGGCACGACCTCCAGCGGGAGTGCGTCGGCCGGCCCGGGATCCGGGGCGGACTCGGTGTGCGCCAGGGTGTCCGCGAGGTAGGTCATGTCCCGCAGCCAGTCGGCCAGGGCGTCCTCGTCGGGGCCCGCCCGCCCCTCCAGGCCGGTGTCGCCGGCCTCCTGCCGGGCCTCGGCGAGGGTCCGCGCCACGAACTCCTCGGCGGGCGGGACGGCGGCCGCGGCCCGCTCCTGCCGGCCGGCCGGGGAGTCCTTGGCGGGCTCCGGGCCGCCGTCCAGCGGGTCCGGCCGGTGGTCGGGCAGCGGCGCGGGATAGCGCACCGGCGCCCAGTAGGCCATCCGCGACGCCTCGCCCATGTCCCGGCCGAACAGGGCGGTGTCCCACTGGGACTTGAGCAGGTCCCGGCGGACCTTGTTGCCGTTGCCGTGGACGTAGACGACGCTCGGTCGCATGGTGTTTCCCCTCGCCGTTCAGTCGCGCCGGAGCACGATGTCGTCGTGCGACGCGAGTCGTTTCCAGCGCTCCTCGGGGGCCCGCACCACCGGCATCAGGTCGGCGGCCGGCAGCGGGCCCAGGTCCAGTGAGGTCAGCTCGGCGACGTCCGACACCGGCACCTGGAACGTGCGGTAGGCGCCCAGCGGCGGCGGTGCGCCCGGTACCGCGCCGGCCAGCGCCCGGTCGGCGTCCCGGGTCAGGTCCGGGCTCTGGTCCAGGACGTACGCGGTGGCCGCGAGCGCACCGTCCTGGAGGAACGCGGCCACCTTCCAGAAGCGCAGCGGCACCTGGATGCCCCGGTAGGGCGGGTCGGAGTCGTGCAGCACCGGACCGGCCAGCACGGCCAGTTTGCGGTCGTGGGTGGCGGCGTGGCCGAGCAGGTGGTCCTCCAGTCCCAGCCAGAGCTGTCTGCCCTGGTTGAACACATCGGCCTGCGGGGCCGCGTTGGTGTAGTGGAAGGTGTCCGCGTTGGCCTGCTCGGCCTCCGCGGCCCCGCCCCACACCGGGTCGAGCCGGCGCACCAGGTGGCCCTTGTCCAGGGAGTTGTCCCGGTAGACCGCGTTGCCGGCCTGGAGGTCCTCGGGCAGCCTGGGGTCGAACTGCCAGCCGCCCTCCCGCGGTACGTGCTCCCGCAGCAGCCGGCCGTCGATGCAGACGCCGGTGGCCGCCGCAAGCCGCCGGTCCGGCCGCAGCAGGACCGTGAAGTGGGTGTACGGCAGGACCACGGTCTCCACCCCGGGCACGGTCGGCACCGGCAGCGGGACGGGCACGCCGAGGAAGTGCTCGTCGTAGCCCGCGCGGTCCGCCAGGGCGCCGCCGTGGCCCGGGCCGGCCGTGGCGCCGCCGGCCCGGGACGAATCTGGTGCGGTCATATGACCAGCGCTTCCCGGTGGTGCGGGCCGCGGAGCGGCGTGCCCGGCGATGCCACTCCAACAGCCGCCGGCCCCGTCCCGCGGCCGGCCGCCGGCGTGCGCGGAGGGGACCGTTCAGGCGGTTGGGCGGGCCGGGGAGTTCACCGGCCGGCCGGCCACGGAACGCATCCAGGCGTTGCCCCGACCCCCGCAGCTGCCAAGGAGCCCGCGATGCCCACCGGCCTCTCCCTCCACGTCGGACTCAACCAGGTCGATCCCGCCCGGTACGGCGGCTGGGACGGCCGGCTCGTCGCCTGTGAGAACGACGCCCACGACATGGCCGCGCTGGCCCGCGGGGCCGGCTTCGCCCCGACCACCCTGCTCACCCCCGACGGCACCGTCGAGCGGGTCACCGCCGAACTGCGGCAGGCCGCCAAGACCCTCAAGAGCGGCGACATCCTGCTGTTCACCTATTCCGGGCACGGCGGCCAGGTCCCCAACACCACCGGCGGCGACGAGGAGTCGGACCGGTTCGACGAAACGCTGGTGCTGTACGACCGGGAATTCCTCGACGACGAGTTGCAGCGGGAATTCGGCCGGTTCGCCCGCGGGGTCCGCCTCCTCGTCGTCCTGGACTGCTGCCACAGCGGCACCGCCATCGAAATGCCGGAACCGGGCGACGGCGAGTACGCCGCCCGGCTGATGCCGCCCGACCGGCAGTACGAGATCTACCGGCGCGACAAGGAGTTCTTCCAGGAGCTCCAGCAGGAACTCGGCGCCCGGAAGAGCCGCGAGCCGGCCGCCGACGCCCTGCTGCTCGCCGCCTGCCAGGACAATCAGCTGGCCTCCGACGGCGACACGAACGGGAAATTCACCGGGACCCTCCTGGACGTGTGGAACGGCGGTACCTTCCGCGGCGGTTACCGCACCTTCCACCGCGATATCCAGCGCGGTATGCCGCCCACTCAAAGCCCCCGCCTCCACATGTCGGGAAACCCCGATCCGGCATTCGTGGAACAGCAGCCGTTCACCGTGTGAGGGCACCTGGCGGCCCCGCCCGGAAAAGCGGCAGGGACGCGGCCCGGCGGCCGCGTCCCGTCGTTCCGCTGCGTCCCGCTCACTCCGTGGGGTAGATGTCACCGCCCCGCATCAGGCTTTCCTGCTCGCTCTGCGACTGCAGCCGGCGGGCCTTCTCCTGGAGCCGCTTCCGCTCCTCCGGATCACTGGTGCGTTCCGCGGTCTCCTGCAATTCCCTCGCCTTGTCGCGCATCTGCTGGATGCGTGCACGGAATTCTCCGGTTGCGTTCATGGTCTGTCCTCGCACTGTGTAGGGAAGCTGCCCGATACCAGCGAATCAGGCCCGGCGGCCCCCGGCACCTCGAAAATCCCGCCGCCCCGGCGGAAGGAATGCCGGCGCCACGACGTCCCTTCGCCGCTCCGCCCGCGGACGCGGCGCGCCCGGGCGTCCCGGCGTGTCTCCACCGGATGGCCTTCCTGAATGGCGACGTCGCCGAAGAGGGACGTTGGCTGAAGCACAGCAGCTCAACGTCCGCCGAGTGTCAGCGCTCCTGGTGTTTGACGCTCCCCCTCGTTCAGTGGAGTCCTCCATGACATCCGAACCAGCTATTTGTGGGGGCGACGCCGAACTGTCATCGACAGAACACGGCGAGCACATTCCGCCCCTCACCCCTGAGATGAATTCGGCCCGCACGATTCTGTGGGAGGCAGTCACCCATCGGCCCTTGGAGGAAGTCGCCGCCCTCGTGGAACTGCTCCGCCGGAGCGGCGACGTTCCCAATCCCGGCGACGAAGCCCTCCGGCTGGCGGTCGTTTCCCGTCCGGTGAGCGAGGTCGCGGAGCTCTTCGATCTGCTCCGGTCCGACCCGCACACCGCGGAGGCCGGCCATGTCGCGCTGCGTGCGGCGGCGGTCGGCCGGTCCGTCGAGGAGGTCGCGCAGCTCATCGAGCTGTTCGACCGGACGAAGGCGGGCGGCGCCGACCCGTACGGCATGCCTCCGCACTTCCCGCCGGACCCCGGCCCCGGGGGTCCGGGTGGCCCCGGCGGCCCCGGGGGTCCCGGTGGCGGCCCGGGGGAGCCCGAGCCCACCACCGCCATGCCGTTCCTCGACCCGGACGTCCGTCCGCTGGGGCCCACCGGCCACCCGGCCGGCGCCGGTGGCCGGCACGACACCGCGGCGCACCAGCAGCCGCCGCAGCACAACCCCTGGTCCCGCCCGGCAACCAACCAGCAGCCGGGCGGGCAGCCGGCGTGGGCGCAGCAGCACGCCGGGCACGACGGCCCCCGGCAGCCGGGCTACGCGGTTCCCGGTGTGCTGCGGTCCGTGCTGCGCTGGCCGGCCGCGGCCGCGCTGGCGCTGTGCGGGCTGAGCCACCTGCCGGTGCACTCCACGCACATGGAGGGTGCCCAGGCGGCCGCCGGGCTGTCGATGGCCATCGCCGTGGTCTACCTGCTGCTGGCCGGCTGGCTGGCGATGCGGGACACCGCCCTCGTCTGGACGGTCAGCGCCGCCGGAGCCATGATCATCATCGCGCTGCACGCGCTGTCCCGGGCGGGCGTACTGACCCCCCTGGGCAGCGGGCTCGGCGAGACCGGGATGTGGCCCGAACTGCTGGCGGTGGCCCTGGCGATCGTCAGTGCGGGCCTGGCCGGGGCGGCGCTGCTCAGCCGTCCCCGCCGGGTAGGTCCGGCACCGGCCGGAGCGTAACCGGCCGCAGCGGCCGGCCACGGGCGCGGGGGGGGGGCCCCCCCCGGGGGCGGCGCCCCCCCCCCGGGGGGGGCCCCCCCGCCCCCCGACGGGGGGGGGGGGGGCGCGCGGTAGGGTTATAAAAAAAAAAAGGGACCGCGAG
>NZ_JBHWDV010000021.1:25213-128841 GCF_042734445.1 Streptomyces sp. NPDC059649 | reverse complement strand
GGGGTTTTTGTGGGGCGGGGTTAGGGACCCCCGGGGAATTTTCCTGGCAGTGCTTCGCTTTACGTCCACGAACAAGGCCCCTCCGGCCCGTCCCCTCCCGTTGGGGGGAAGTTAAGGGCGGTGGGGGTGGGCGTCGGAGGTCCCTTAGGGCGGGGGCGAACAGATCCCGTAAGGGATACGGGCACCCCTTGCGGGCCTCAACTCGGCGCGCCGGGGCGGTATTCCCGACACCGGGCGTCGCGAGACACCGCACGACGCAAGTCACCGCCGAACGACAACGCCCGCCCCCACCGGCCTCTCCCCCCACCAACGGGAGGGGCTGGGCCGGAGGACGAAGTCTGGAGGGCCGGCACCGCACCCAAAAACACCACGCCCGCCGCCAGGCGCAACGGCGAACAACCCCAACGGCGGGACAGCCGAGTACGTGGGGCGACAATGACTCCGTGAACGACCTCGACACCTTCGTCGCCCTCCTCGGCCCGGAAGGGCAAGCACTGCTTCAGGAGCTGCGGGACCACGACCCCGCCGACGAGCTGGCGGCAGCCACCCGGTTGCGGCGTACGCATGCCGCGGCCCTGGTTTCCGCCGCGCTCACCCAGGCGCGGCTCCGGCAGCGGGCGGTGGCGAAGTTCGGGGACGATGCGCAGCGGATGTACTTCACGCCGAACGGGGTCGAGCAGTCCACCCGCGCCGCGGTCGCCGCGCACCGCGCGGCGCGGCTGGCCGGGCTCGGGGTGCGGACGGTGGCCGATCTGTGCTGCGGGATCGGCGGTGACGCGCTGGCCCTGGCGCGGGCCGGGATCCGGGTGCTGGCGGTCGACCGGGACCCGCTGGCCTGCGCGGCGGCGCGGGCGAACGCCGAGGCGCTGGGGGTCGCGGAGCTGATCGAGGTGCGCTGCGCGGACGTGACGGAGGTGGACACCGCCGGGTACGACGCGGTGTTCGTCGACCCGGCGCGCCGCACCAAGACGCGCGGGGGCCGGATCTTCGATCCCGAGGCGTACTCGCCGCCGCTGTCGTGGGCCGTCGAGGCGGCCCGTACCGCCCCGATCGCGGCCCTGAAGATCGCTCCCGGCGTACCGCACGAGGCACTGCCCGAGGACGCCGAGACGGAGTGGATCTCGTACGGGGGCGAGGTGAAGGAGGCGGTGGTGTGGTTCGCCCGGCCCGGCGGGAGCGAAGGGCCGGTGCCCGGCGGGAGCGAGGGGCCGGTGGCCGGTGGGCGTCGGGCCACGCTGTTGCCCGGTGGGGACTCGTTGCTCGGTGCGGGGTTGCCGGACCCGGAGGCGGGGCCGGTGGGCCGCTACCTGTACGAGCCGGACGGCGCCGTCATCCGCGCCCACCTCGTCGCGGAGGTCGCCGCAGCTCTCGACGGGCGCCTGATCGACCCGACGATCGCGTACGTCACCGCCGACGCGCTGCGCCCGACCCCCTTCGCCACCGCCTATGCGATCACCGACGTGCTGCCGTTCCACGTCAAGCGGCTCAAGGCGCTGCTGCGGGAGCGGGGGGTCGGCATCGCGGTGATCAAGAAGCGGGGTTCCGCGGTGGAGCCGGAGGAGCTGCGCAAGAAGCTGAAGCTGGGCGGCGGCGGCAATTCCTGCACGATCTTCCTCACCCGGGTCGCGGGGGCGCCGACGATGCTGCTGGGGCAGCCGGCGGACGAGGCCTGACGGGTCGTCAGGCCAGGTCGGTGAGGTCCTCGGCGTAGATCTGGGAGAGCGGCTGCGGGCCGACGTACTGCTGGCAGGTGCACTGCCCGGCCTCGTACTGGACCGGCTTGTGGTCGGCGTCCCAGGCGACCGGGATCTCCACCCGCTCATGACACTTGCCCTTTTTGTCATGCTTCGCGAGGTGGTGGGTACAGCCGCACACCGGCTCCGGCGGCTTCTGGGCGGCCTCCAGCGCCTGCCGTTCCTGGCGGACGGATTCCAGCCGCTCCATCTTGCGCTCGTGGCGGGTGCGCAGCGCCGTACGGGCGGTGTCCGCGACCTTCGCGAAGCCGCCCGCCATGAAGAAGATGAACACCCACCAGAACCAGTCCACAGCCTGCCGCCTCCCCACGCGCCCGGTGCTGCACCAGGGTAAGACCTCGCGCCAGCCGTGGGGTCCGGGGAGGCGGCGGTTGTCACCGATCCTCAGATGTCGGCGGTCCGGAGGCAGACATTCCGGACCGACGCCCTGTCACGGGTGGAGCGTACGGGTGGAGAGGACGAGCAGGGATGACGAGCAGGGATGACAGGAAGCGATTACTGGTAGAGGTTCTGCTTGCTCAGCTCGTGGACGTGATCGTGGCTGTGGTCGTGGCCGTGGCTGTGGCCGTGGCCATGATCATGGTCGTGACCGTGGTGGCCGTCGTCCTCGGGCGTCTGTGCCGGGACGTGCGGTTCGGTGACCGGGAGCGAGGAGTCCGCGGACAGGTCCCAGGCGGAGGCCGCGCGGCCGCGCGCCACCATCTCGGCGCCGAGGGCCGCGACCATCGCACCGTTGTCGGTGCACAGCTTGGGCCGCGGCACCCGCAGCGTGATCCCGGCGTCCTCACAGCGGCGCTCGGCCATCGCCCGCAGCCGGGAGTTGGCCGCGACGCCGCCGCCGATCATCAGGTGCTCGACGCCGTTGTCCTTGCAGGCGCGTACGGCCTTACGGGTCAGCACGTCCACCACGGCCTCCTGGAAGGACGCCGAGACGTCCGCCACCGGCACCTCCTCGCCGGCCGCCCGCTTGGCCTCGATCCAGCGGGCCACCGCCGTCTTCAGGCCGGAGAAGGAGAAGTCGTAGGCGGGGTCGCGGGGGCCGGTCAGCCCGCGCGGGAAGCGGATCGCGTCCGGGTCGCCCTCGCGGGCATAGCGGTCGATGACCGGGCCGCCCGGGAAGCCGAGGTTCAGCACCCGGGCGATCTTGTCGAACGCCTCGCCGGCCGCGTCGTCGATGGTCGAACCCAGCGGGCGCACATCGGAGGTGATGTCCGGGGCCAGCAGCAGCGAGGAGTGGCCGCCGGAGACCAGCAGGGCCATCGTCGGCTCCGGCAGCGGGCCGTGTTCGAGCTGGTCGACGCAGATGTGCGAGGCGAGGTGGTTGACCCCGTAGAGCGGCTTGCCGAGCGCGTAGGCGTACGCCTTGGCGGCCGAGACGCCGACCAGCAGGGCGCCGGCCAGGCCCGGACCCGCGGTGACCGCGATGCCGTCCAGGTCGCTCGCCGCGACCCCGGCCTCCTTCAGGGCGCGCTGGATGGTGGGGACCATCGCCTCCAGATGGGCGCGGGAGGCCACCTCCGGCACCACGCCGCCGAAGCGGGCGTGTTCGTCGACGCTGGAGGCGACCGCGTCGGCGAGGAGGGTGTGGCCGCGGACGATGCCGACACCGGTCTCGTCGCAGGAGGTCTCGATGCCGAGGACGAGCGGTCCGCCGCGTGAGTCAGCCATGGTTGTCAGGTTCCTTGTACGGAGGGTGCTTCGGAGGAGGTCTGGGTGGTGCGGCGCATCACCAGGGCGTCGATGTTGCCGGGCTGGTAGTAGCCGCGCCGGAATCCGATCGGCTCGAAGCCGAAGCGTTCGTAGAGGCGCTGGGCGCGGAGGTTGTCGACGCGCACCTCCAGCAGCACCTCGTGGCATTCGAAGTCCGTTGCGGCGCCGAGGAGTTCGGTCAGCAGCCGGGCGCCGAGGCCGGTGCCCCACTGGTCGCGGTCGGCGGCGATGGTCTGGATGTCGCCGGTGCCGTCGACGGCGGCCAGTCCGGCGTAGCCGACCAGCCGGCCCGCGAGTTCGGCGACCACGTAGCGGCGGGTGGCCCGCGGGCCGCGGGCGTGCGCCAGCTCGGACCAGAACATGCCGCGCGACCAGGCGTCCTCGGGGAACAGCCGGCGCTCCAGCTCCAGCACCGGGGCTATGTCCCACCAGCGCATCTCGCGCAGTTCGGCGGGTTGAGGGGTGCCGCCGCGCAGCGGTGCCGTTGAGGGGCCGTGGTCGGGCGACGGGCGGGCGCTCACTTCGGTGTGACCACCTTGTAGTTGGCGGGCACCTGGGCGTCCGGGCGGCGCAGGTACAGCGGCCGCGGCGGCAGCAGTTCCTCGCCCGCGGCCAGCTTGGCGGCGGCCAGTTCGGCGAGCGCGCCGGCGGACTGGTGCTCGGGGGCGTCGCGCCGTACGCCGGTGAAGACGGAGTCGTAGAGCAGCGCGCCCGCGCCCACGGCCGGGACGCCGGCCACCTGGTCGGCGATGTCGGCGGGACGGTCCACGGCGGGCTCGGTCAGGCGCGTACGGGAGTCTTCGTAGCGGGCCCAGTAGACCTCTTTGCGGCGGGCGTCGGTGGCCACGACGAACGGCTCGGTCAGGCCGGAGGCGTGGGCCAGGCCGTCGAGCGTGCACAGGCCGTGGACGGGGACGTCGAGCGCCGCGCCGAACGTGGCGGCGGTCACCAGGCCGACCCGCAGACCGGTGTACGGCCCGGGGCCCACCCCGGCCACGATGGCGCTGACCTCGTCGAGCTTGCGGCCGGCCTCGGCCAGCACCCGGTCGACGGCGGGCAGCAACAGCTCGCCGTGCCGGCGCGCGTCCACCTGGCGGGACTCGGCGAGGACCCGCTCTCCGTCGTGGAGCGCGACGGTGACGGCGGGGGTGGCGGTGTCAAGAGCTAGCAGCAGCACCTCTCAAGACTACGGCGCGGCCGGTGGTGCCCGTCGCGGTGCTACCGTCGGCCCGTGGTCCAGGCCCGTACGGAAAGGTGGCACAGCGGTGCCCGCTAAGAGCAGCACGATCGTCACCGCGCTGACCACGGCCGCCGTGGTCGTGGTCGGGGTGCTCGGCTACCAGGCCGCGGCCTCCGCCCCGGACTCGCTCGCCCCGGCCCGTAAGGGTCAGCACGGCAGCGCCAAGGGCCACGAGGACGGCTCCGGCAAGAAGCACCGGGCGCCTGCTCCGGCACCGGTCCCGGCGGCGTCCGGCACCGGCAAGCGCGTGGTGTACTCGCTCGCCGCCAAGCGGGTCTGGCTGGTCGGCGCGAACGGCAAGGCGCTGCGGACGTACCAGGTCGCGCCCAGCACGGTGAGCCCGCCGGCCGGCACGTACGCGGTGACCTCGCGGTCGGTGAGCATCACCGGCTCGGACGGGGTCGCGATCGAGCACGTGGTGCTGTTCGGCGGCGTCGGCGGCGTTCCGATCGGCTTCAGCGCGGCCGTCGACGGCTCCAAGCCCGACCCCGCCGCCAAGAAGAAGACCGGCGGCATCCGGGAGTCCCGGGCCGACGGCAAGGCGATGTGGGATTTCGCACTCCACGGCACCAAGGTCGTGGTGGTGTCCTAGGGGTCTTCCCTAGGAACAGGAAGACGCCCTTGGGGGCGGCCCGGCACCTGCGGCCGCGCCGGGGTTTTCTTAGCCCGTACGGACTACGCCGCGGAGCGGCCGGGAGTGGACGCCGGGGTGTCCTCGTCGTCCGCCGGTGACTCGTCCGCGGCGCCCGCGGGCCGTTCCGCCGGCCGGCCCTTACGGGATTCCGGGCGTTCCTTCCGGGATTCCTCGGAGGCGTCGGGGGGTGTGGAAACGGCGTTGGCCGCGGCGCACGCCGCCAGCAGTTCGGTCATCGTCGGCGTCTCGCGCGCATCGTGCTGGTGGGCCGGCATGGACGCCTCCCGGGGCTCCTGGGGCAAGCGACAGAAGCTAGACCCGCCTCCGAGCTCGGCGAGCTCGTTACTTAGGCTGACCTAACTGGGGTCACATCCCATGTGACCACGCGCGGCACCGGCTACGCAACATCTTACCGACGGCTTGTCGGAAACTACGGGACCCACGGCCGGATCTCCGCCCGCCCACGGGGCACACCGACCCGGTCGGGGCAGCCGGGTTGCCAGCCGGACGGTCGGCCCGACGGTCGGCCGGACGGTCGGCCGAGTCGTCGATCGGGTCAGATCCCCAGGTCGGCCAGGCCGGCGCCCGCCCAGCGCGGGCCGAAACCGCTGACCGTCACCTCGCGGACGTCGTCCACGTCGTCCTCCGGGTGCCCGTCGACGCCGCCCGGGGCGTCAGCGCCCACGGCCCGCCCGATGACCACATGCAGCCGGTCCTCGGAGAGCTCCTCGACCTTGCCCTCGCCCCACTCGACGACCACCACCGACTGCGGCAGCGAGACGTCCAGGTCCAGGTCCTCCATCTCGTCCAACCCGCCGCCGAGCCGGTAGGCGTCGACGTGCACCAGCGCGGGGCCGCCGGTCAGGGACGGGTGCACCCGGGCGATGACGAACGTGGGCGAGGTCACGGCGCCGCGTACGCCCAGGCCCTCGCCCAGCCCACGGGTCAGCGTGGTCTTGCCGGCGCCCAGCTCACCGGTGAGCAGCACCAGGTCGCCGGGGCGCAGCAGCGGGGCCAGTCTGCGGCCCAACTCCTGCATCTGATCGGGGGACTTGACGGTGACATGCGCAACAGGGGCGGTGGTGCTCATGCCGCAAATGGTACGGCCTGCCCCTGCCCCCGCCGCCAACCCTGATCGACACCGCCACGCGCCGGCAGACCGCGCCCCGCCCGACCGCCACCCTTGACCGGGGCCCTCACGCCCGTGCGTGCCCCGAGCTGCGGGCCGCCGCGGTCGCGCGTTCCACCAGGGCCACCAGATGCTCGTTGACCAGCTCGGGCCGCTCCAGCATCACCAGGTGGCCGGCGCCGGGCACGCACACCAGCCCCGCGTCCGGCAGCACCTCCGCGATCGTGCGGCTGTGGTCGGCGGGGGTGATCAGGTCGTTCTCGCCGGCGAGCACCAGCGCGGGCACCGCGTCGTACGCCACCAGCGCCTCGGTCTTGTCGTGCACCGCGAACGCCGGGAAGAACTCGGCGACCACATCGATCGGCGTGCCCTCGATCAGCCGCTCACCGAACCGCGCGATGCCCGGATCCACGTCCTCCGGAGTGCCGAACGAATACCGCTTGACCAGCCCGGCGAACAGATCGGCGGTGGCCCGCCGGCCGCGTTCGACCAGGTCGGGCTGCCAGCCCAGCGCCTTGAGCACGTTCGGCGCGAGCCAGTGGAACGCCTTCATGCCCATCGACGGCAGCCCGTAGGTGACCTCGCTGAGCCGGCCCGCGGACGTGCCGATCAGGGCCACGCCGATCACCCGCTCCGCGACGTACTCGGGGAACTGGTCGGCCAGCGCCATCACCGTCATCCCGCCCATCGAGTGCCCGACCAGCACGATCGGCCCCTCCGGCACCGCCGCGTCCAGCACCGCCTTCAGATCCCGGCCGAGCAGGTCGATGGTGACGTTCTCGGTGCCCTCGATCTGGCCGTGGCCGCGTGCCGAGCGGCCGTGGCTGCGCTGGTCCCAGTGGACGGTGCGCACGCTGCCGCGCAGCGCGGCCCGCTGGAAGTGCCAGGAGTCCTGGTTCAGGCAGTAACCGTGGCTGAAGACGACCGTCGGGGCGGCCGACGGGCGACGGCCCAGCGCCGCCGTCAGCCGCTTGCGCAGCCCGCCCTGGGCCTCCTGGGCGGCACGGGCCTGCTTGCCGCGGACCGGCCTCGCCGAGGGGTCGTTGCGGCCGTGTTTGCCGCCCCGGCGGTCGCCCTTCTCCAGGCGGGCGGGCTCCATACCCACCTCGTCGACCTCGAAGTACAGCTCCGTGCCGTCCTCGGCGATCGCCGCTCCGGGCGTACCGCGCAGCGTGCCGTACGGGCCGGCCGCGTCCAGGGCGAGCCGGGCCCGGCGGCGCATCCCGCGGCCGACCGTCAGCCGCTCTATGGCCACGCCGGCCGCCGCCCCGGCCGCGACCACGCCGATCGCGGCACCGGCGATGCCCGCGTGGCGGCCCGCCTTGGCCCAGTTGTTCGCGGCCTCGGCCGCCACCTCGGCGGCCGTCTCGACCGCCTGCGCGGCGCCTTCAGTGCCGTCGGTCATGCCGTACCCCCCGTGAGCGCGGTGTCTCCATCGGCCGTTCCGGCTGTCGCGGTGGTGGTCGGGACGGTCGCTTCGGTGTTGGTTGCGGTGTGCGTTGCGGTGCTTGTTGCGGTCTTCGGTGCGGTGTGGGTGCGGATCTCTGTTCCGGCTTCCGTTCCGGTCTCTTCGTGCTCTGCCTCTGGTGCCTCTTCTTCCCCGTCTGCCCCGACCACCCGGCCGTTTATGTCACTGTCCACGTAGACGCGCGGGACGCGGCTTCCGATCCGGGTGACGATTTCGTACCCGATGGTTCCGGCCGCCCGGCCCCAGTCCTCCGCGGTCGGTTCGCCGCGGTCGCCGGGGCCGAAGAGCACCGCGAGATCGCCCTCCTCGGCGCTGTCGCCGCCGAGGTCGACGACGAACTGGTCCATCGCGACCCGCCCGGCGATGGTCCGCCACTTCCCGGCGACCAGTACCGGGCCGGTGCCGGAGGCGTGCCGCGGGATGCCGTCGGCGTAACCGAGCGGGACCAGCGCGAGCGTCGTCTCGCCGGGGGTGATGTAGCGGTGCCCGTACGAGACGCCGTGGCCGCCCGGCACCCGCTTGACCGAGGCCAGCGCGGCCTCCAGGGTCATCGCGGGCCGCAGCCCGAAGTCCTCGGGGGCGCCGAGTTCGGGGCTGGGCGAGACTCCGTAGATGCCGATACCGGCACGGACCAGGTCGAAGTGGGCTTCGGGGAGGGTGAGCGTCGCCGGGGTGTTGGCGATGTGCCGCACCTCGGGACGCAGCCCGGCCGACTCCGCCGTCCGCAGCGCCTGGTGGAAGACGTCGAGCTGGGCGGCGATCGAGGGGTGGCCGGGCTCGTCGGCGCAGGCGAAGTGCGACCAGACGCCGGTGACCCGCAGCGCGCCGGTGACCTCGGCGGCGCGGGCCGCGGCGGTCAGCTCCGGCCAGTCGGCGGGCTGGCAGCCACTGCGGCCGAGCCCGGTGTCGATCTTGAGCTGGACCCGGGCGGTACGGCCGGCCGCCCGCGCCGCGTCGGTCACCTCGCGCAGCGCCCACAGGCCGCTCACCGAGACATCGATGTCCTGCTCCACCGCTCGCCGCCAGGGCCCACCCGGCGTCCACAGCCAGCACATCAGCCGCCCGGTGTCTCCGGCCGCGCGCAGGGCGAACGCCTCCTCGGGGAGCGCGGTGCCCAGCCAGGCCGCGCCGGCCGCCCGGGCCGCCCGGGCACACGGCACCGCGCCGTGTCCGTAGCCGTCGGACTTGACCACGGCCATCAGCTCTGCCCCGGGGGCGCGGTCCCGCAGGGCACGGACGTTCGCCCGCACGGCGGCGAGGTCGACGACGGCACGGGCGCGCTTCGCTGTCTCGTTCATCCCCCTCAGTGTCGCAGGCGATCGCGCGGCGCCCCGGGGGACCGGCACGGAAACCGTGCTCACCCGCTGGGTTTCCGCCCCCAGACGTACACGAGGTCGCCCTTCTTGAGCACGTACCAGAGGTTGCGCGCGTCCGACCAGGTCAGATTGATGCACCCGTGCGAGCCGGGCCCCTCGTAGATGTCGTCCTCGACGCCGTGGAACGCCTCCCCGCGGTCGAAGAACTGTGCGAACGGCATCGGCGTGTGGTACAGGTTCGAAACGTGGAACCTGCGCCGCAGATAGATCCGGTACGTCCCGGTTCGGGTCTCCATCGTCGGCTGGCCGGAACGGATCGGCACCACATCGAAGACCACCCGTCCGGCCTGCTGCACCCACATCAACTGCCGGTCCAGGTCGACACACGCGGTGCGCTCCGCGCGGACCGGGCAATGACCGGCCCGGTTGGGGTCCTTGCCGGCCCGTAGCAGCCGCACCACGGCGCCGGTGACCGGCCCCGCGTAACCGGTCGCCGGGGCGATCCGGTGCGCCCGCTGGAACCGCCGGATCGCCCGGCAGTCCCCCGTGCTCTGCCGCCCGTCCGGCTTCCGCCGCAGATAGCGCTCGGCCTGCCGCTGGAACGGCCCGGCGGAGCGGGTGCAGCGCGCCGCCCCGCCGCCCCGCCCCGCGTCGGACCGGGGAACGTACTCGATGTGCACCTGCCGCCCCCCGGGCGCCGGCCGTTGCGGACCGCGCGGGATCCCGGGGACGAGATCGTGGGCCGCGGGCCGGGCGGGGATCGTGTACCCGGCGGACGGTGCGTACCGGGCGGGGGTCGCGGACCGAGCGGGAAGCGCGTACCGAGCGGCTGACGGGGCGACGGCCACCGCGGGCGGCCCGGCGAGCGGGAACAGCGAGGCGCCGGCCAGCAGCGCCACAAGCGTGCGTTTCATGCCCTCACGCATGCCGTGGCCGGACCGCCCTCCCGCCCACCGGGCCACGAGGTTCGCCCTGCTGCCCGCGGCATTCCCTCGCGGGGCGTAACGGGGGCGGCGAGGGCGGGACGCGGGGACGGGACGCGGGGACGGGCGGCCGGGGCGTCCTCCGGCGGCTCGGCCGGGGTGCGGCGGGATGGGCGGCCGGGGTGGGTGGCGGGGCGTAACGCGGGGCGGGGGTGGGGGGCTTGGGCCCTGGGGGTGGGGGCTGGACGGGGGCGGCTTGGGCCCTGGAGGGCGGGCGGTGTGGGCCCTGGGGGGGCGGGCGGTGTGGCCCCTAGGGGGCGGGCGAACAGATCCCGTAAGGGTGACGAGCGCCCCCTGCTGGGGCCACAACGCTGCGGCGCGGCAAGGTATTCCCGATGTCGGCCCCCGCGGCAGGAGATCTGTCAGCCCGTCACATCCCGCCAGGACGCACCCAGATGGTCCGCGACCTCCGTGGCCAGGATGGGGGCGCCCTCGGGGCCGGCCGCCCGGCGGGCCGCCAGGCCGTGGAGGTACGCGCCGACGGACGCCGCGTCGCGGGCCGGCAGGCCGGCGGCGAGGAGCGAGCCGGTGACCCCCGACAGGACGTCTCCGCTGCCGGCCGTGGCCAGCCAGCCGGTGCCCGTGGGGTTCACCCGCACCGGGCCGCTCTCCTGCGCGACCAGCGTGGTCGAGCCCTTCAGCAGCACCGTCGCGGCATAGCGCGCCGCCAGCTCCCGTACGGACGCGAGCCGTTCCGCCTCGACCTCGTCACGGGCCCGGCCCAGCAGCGCCGCCGCCTCGCCGGCGTGCGGCGTCAGCAGCGTCTCGGCGGTGCGTGCCCGGACCCGTTCCGGCGTCAGGAAGCGCAGCCCGTCGGCGTCCACCAGGATCGGCACGTCGGCGGCCAGCACGTCCTCCAGGGCGTCCGATTCGTCACCGATGCCGGGGCCGATCACCCAGGACTGCACCCGGCCGGCCCGGTGCGGCGGCCCGGCGTGCACCAGCGTCTCGGGGAAGCGGGCCAGCACCGCGTCCGCGGCCGGCCCGACGTACCGGACGGCCCCCGCGCCGCCGCGCAGCGCACCGGCCACCGCCAGCACCGCCGCCCCCGGATAGCGCGCCGACCCGGCGACCACGCCGACCACACCCCGCCGGTACTTGTCGCTCTCCGCCGCCGGGCGCGGCAGCAGTTCCGCCACGTCCGCGTGCTGCAGCGCCTCGAACTCGGCCTCCTCGGGCAGCGTCAGGCCGATGTCCACCAGCCGCAGCGCCCCCGCCCGCTCCCGGGCCGGATCGATCAGCAGACCCGGCTTGTACGCTCCGAACGTCACCGTCGCATCGGCCCGTACCGCCTCGCCGGGCACCTCGCCGCTGTCCGCGTCCACCCCGCTGGGCAGATCGACCGCCACGACGGGCGCCGACTCCCAGGCGGCGCGGGCGAGTTCGGCGGCGTCCGGCCGGAGTCCGCCGCGGCCGCCGATGCCCACGATCCCGTCCACGACCAGATCGCACCGGGCGAGGTCCCGCAGCGCGTCGTCCGACACCCGGCCGCCGGCCGCCCGCAGCGCGCCGAGACCGCCCCGGTGGACCCGGTCCGGCGAGAGCAGCACGGCCAGCACACCGGCGCCGCGCCGGGCCAGCCGGGCCCCGGCGTACAGCGCGTCCCCGCCGTTGTCGCCGCTGCCCACCAGCAGCACGACCCGGCTCCCGTAGACCCGGCCCAGCAACTCCCGGCAGGCGGCGGCCAGTCCGGCCGCCGCCCGCTGCATCAGGGCCCCTTCCGGCAGACGGGCCATCAGTTCCCGCTCGGCGGCCCGCACGGTCGACACGCTGTAGGCAGTCCTCATGGCCCCAGTGTCACCCCTCGGCGATCACCACGGCCGAAGCGACCCCCGCGTCATGGCTCAGCGAGAGGTGCCACGACCGCACACCCAGCCGGGCCGCGCAGGCCTCGACCGTGCCGCGCACCCGCAGCCGCGGCTGCCCGCTCTCCTCGACGTACACCTCGGCGTCGGTCCAGTGCAGCCCGCCCGGTGCGCCCAGCGCCTTGGCCACCGCCTCCTTCGCGGCGAACCGGGCCGCGAGCGACGCCGTGCCGCGCCGCTCCCCGCTCGGCAGCAGCAGTTCCGACGCGACGAACAGCCGGCCGGCCAGCTCGGGCGTGCGGTCCAGGGCCGCGGCGAACCGGTCGATCTCGGCGACGTCGATCCCCACCCCGATGATCACTCCACCGTCACCGACTTGGCGAGGTTGCGCGGCTGGTCGACCTCGTTGCCGCGGGCGGTGGCCAGTTCGCAGGCGAAGACCTGCAGCGGGACGGTGGACACCAGCGGCTGCAGCAGCACCGGCGTGTGCGGAATGCGTACGAGGTGGTCGGCGTAGGGCACCACGGCCTCGTCGCCCTCCTCGGCGATCACGATCGTGCGGGCGCCGCGGGCCCGGATCTCCTGGATGTTGGAGACGATCTTGTCGTGCAGCACGGACCGGCCGCGCGGCGACGGCACCACGACGACGACCGGCAGATCGTCCTCGATCAGCGCGATCGGGCCGTGCTTGAGCTCACCGGCGGCGAACCCCTCGGCGTGCATGTACGCCAGCTCCTTGAGCTTGAGCGCGCCCTCCAGCGCCACCGGGTAGCCCACGTGCCGGCCGAGGAACAGCACGGTGTTCTTGTCGGCGAGGCTGCGGGCCAGTTCCCGTACCGGCTCCATCGTGCCGAGCACCTGCTCGACCTGCGTGCCGATGGCGGCCAGTTCGCGCACCACCGCCCGGATCTCGTCGCCCCACTTCGTGCCCCGTACCTGCGCGACGTACAGCGCGACCAGGTAGCAGGCGACCAGCTGGGTCAAGAACGCCTTCGTGGACGCCACCGCGACCTCGGGACCGGCGTGCGTGTACAGCACCGCGTCCGACTCCCGGGGGATCGTCGAGCCGTTGGTGTTGCAGATGGCCAGCACCTTCGCGCCCTGTTCGCGGGCGTGCCGGAGGGCCATCAGGGTGTCCATGGTCTCGCCGGACTGGCTGATCGCGATCACCAGCGTGCGCCGGTCCAGGATCGGGTCGCGGTAGCGGAACTCGCTGGCCAGCTCGGTCTCGCAGGGGATCCGGGTCCAGTGCTCGATCGCGTACTTGGCGATCATGCCGGCGTGGTACGCCGTCCCGCACGCGACGATGACGACCTTGTCGACCTCGCGCAGCACCTCCGGCGGGATCCGCACCTCGTCCAGGGACAGCACCCCCGAACCGTCGATCCGGCCCAGCAGGGTGTCCGCGACGGCCTTGGGCTGCTCGGCGATCTCCTTGAGCATGAAGTAGTCGTAGCCGCCCTTCTCGGCGGCCGAGGCGTCCCAGTCGACGTGGTACGCGCGGACGTCCGCCGGCGCCCCGTCGAAGTCGGTGACCGTCACGCCCTCCCGGCGGGCCTCGACGACCTGGTCCTGGCCCAGCTCGATCGCCTCGCGGGTGTGCGCGATGAACGCCGCGACGTCCGAGGCGAGGAACGCCTCGCCCTCGCCGACGCCCACCACCAGCGGGGAGTTGCGGCGCGCGCCGACGACCACGTCGGGCTCGTCGGCGTGCACCGCGACCAGCGTGAACGCGCCCTCCAGACGCCGGCACACCTGCCGCATCGCCTCGGCCAGCTCACCGCACGAGGAGTAGCACTCGGCGAGCAGATGGGCCACGACCTCGGTGTCCGTCTCGGACGTCAAGGTGTGGCCGCGTTCGGTGAGTTCGGTGCGCAGCGCGGCGAAGTTCTCGATGATGCCGTTGTGCACCACCGAGACCCGTCCGGCGTTGTCCAGGTGCGGGTGGGCGTTCTCGTCGGTGGGCCCGCCGTGGGTGGCCCACCGGGTGTGCCCGATGGCGGTGGAGCCGGCCGGCAGCGGACGGTCCGCCAGCTCCTTCTCCAGGTTGGCGAGTTTGCCGGCCTTCTTGGCCGCGGCCAGTCCGCCGTCGGCCAGCACGGCGACACCCGCCGAGTCGTAGCCGCGGTACTCCAGCCGCCTCAGCCCGGCCAGGACGATGTCCAGGGCGCTCTGCCCGCCCACGTATCCCACGATTCCGCACATGGGGGCAGCCTACGACGCGGCCCGCTCAATACCCGCGCGCTATCCGGTGGTGCGCCTCCCGCACCGTCTCCAGGAACTCCTCGTCGGCCTCCACGTCCGCACCGGGCCCGTTGGCCGGCTCGTACCGTTCCAGGAAGTCGGCGAGGTCCTCGCCCAGGTCCTCGTCGGGGAGTTCCTCGGCGAGTTCGGCGTGCACCCGGGCGACGAAGAGATCCGTCGCGGTGCCGTCCGGTCCGTTCTTCCTGCGCCGGTACCGCAGTCCCGGCAGTGCTGGCTTGCGCGTGCGCACAGCCACCCCCTGTGTCTTCTTCGCGGCCCGGATTGCGGGCCGCCCCCGCGCCGACCGTACCGGGCGATTTCCGTCCGGTACAGAGCCGCAGGTGGCGAAGGCCACATGCCGGCCCGGGGTGGCGTGTGACACCCCGGCATGAACGGCGTGTGACAGCTGCGCACAATGGGCGCGTGGCCCTGACGACCGATCCGCCCGCGCGCCGCCGCGCCGACAGCTCCCCCTACGTCGATCTGACGCGCGCCCAGTGGAGCGCCCTTCGGGAGAAGACCCCGCTGCCGCTGACCGCCGAAGAGGTGGAGCGGCTGCGCGGCCTGGGCGACGTCATCGACCTGGACGAGGTCCGCGACGTCTACCTCCCGCTGTCCCGGCTGCTCAACCTCTACGTCGGTGCGACCAGCAATCTGCGCGGCGCCCTGAACACCTTCCTGGGCGACGCCGGCGACGGCCACGGCTCGCAGCCCGGCACCCCGTTCGTCATAGGGGTCGCCGGCAGCGTCGCGGTCGGCAAGTCGACCACCGCCCGGCTGCTGCAGGCGCTGCTCGCCCGCTGGCCGGAGCACCCGCGCGTCGAACTGGTCACCACCGACGGGTTCCTGTTCCCCAACGCCGAGCTGCACCGGCGCGGTCTGATGTCCCGCAAGGGCTTCCCGGAGTCCTACGACCGCCGTGCGCTGACCCGTTTCGTCGCGGATGTGAAGTCCGGCAGGGCGGAGGTCACCGCCCCGGTCTACTCGCACCTGATCTACGACATCGTGCCCGGCGAGCGGCTCACCGTGCACCGCCCCGACATCCTCATCGTCGAGGGGCTCAACGTCCTGCAGCCCGCGCTGCCCGGCAAGGACGGGCGCACCCGCCTCGGCCTGGCCGACTTCTTCGACTTCTCCGTGTACGTGGACGCCCGCACCGAGGACATCGAGCAGTGGTACCTCGGCCGGTTCCGCAAGCTGCGCGAGACCGCCTTCCAGAACCCGTTCTCGTACTTCCGCAAGTACACCCAGGTCTCCGAGGAGGAGGCCCTGGACTACGCCCGCCTGATGTGGCGCACCATCAACCGGCCCAATCTGCAGCAGAACGTGGCCCCCACCCGCGGCCGGGCCAGTCTGGTGCTGCGCAAGGGGCCGGACCACAAGGTGCAGCGGCTGTCGCTGCGCAAGCTGTAGGGGCCGGGCCGTCCGGGCCGGCGCGGGCCCGGCACGACACGGGCCCGGCACGACACGGGCCCGGCACGACACGGGCCCGGCACGACACGGGCCCGGCACGACACGGGCCCCGCCCGGGCCTGCCGCGCCACTTTCGACGCGTCCGGCGGGCGGGGCCCGAGGGCTCATCCCGTCAAGTCGGCTATCCCAGCGCGGACTTGACCACGTCCGCGAGCCGGCCGGCCACCGCCCGCGCCTGCTCCTCGTCCGCGGCCTCCACCATCACCCGGACCAGCGGCTCGGTCCCGGACGGCCGCAGCAGCACCCGCCCGGTGGTGCCCAGCTCCCGCTCGGCCTCGGCGACCGCCTGGGTCAGCTCGGGCGAGGTGGCCACCCGCGACCTGTCGACGTCGGGGACGTTGACCAGGACCTGCGGCAGCCGCTCCATGACGCGCGCCAGCTCCCCGAGCGGACGGCCGGTCGCCGCGACCCGGGCCGCCAGCATCAGCCCGGTCAGCGTGCCGTCGCCGGTGGTGGCGTGGTCCAGCACGATGACGTGCCCGGACTGCTCGCCGCCCAGCGCGAAGCCGTGCGCCTTCATCTCCTCCAGGACGTACCGGTCGCCGACCGCGGTCTGTACGAGGTCGATGCCCTCGCGCTCCATGGCCAGCTTGAAGCCCAGGTTGGACATGACGGTGGCGACCACGGTGTTCTTCCGCAGCGCACCGGCCTCCCGCATGCCGAGCGCCAGGACGGACAGGATCTGGTCCCCGTCGACCTCGTTGCCCTCGCGGTCCACGGCCAGGCAGCGGTCGGCGTCCCCGTCGTGGGCGACACCGAGGTCGGCGCCGTGCTCGACGACGGCCGCGCGCAGCTGCCCGAGGTGGGTGGAGCCGCAGCCGTCGTTGATGTTCAGGCCGTCGGGGTCGGTACCGAGGGTGATGACCTCGGCGCCGGCCCGGGCGAACGCCTCGGGCGAGACCCGCGCCGCCGCGCCGTGCGCACCGTCGATGACGACCTTCAGCCCGTCCAGGCGGTTCGGCAGGACGCCGACCAGGTGCGCGACGTAATTGTCGAAGCCCTCGTCGTAGACGGTGACCCGGCCCACGCCGCCGCCGGTCGGCCGCTCCCACGGCTCGCCGGAGCTGTGCGCGCGGTAGGTCTCCTCGATCCGGTCCTCCAGCTCGTCGGCGAGCTTGTGGCCGCCGCGGGCGAAGAACTTGATGCCGTTGTCGGGCATCGGGTTGTGGCTGGCGGAGAGCATCACGCCCAGGTCCGCGCCCAGCGAGCCGGTCAGGTACGCCACCGCCGGGGTCGGCAGCACGCCCACCCGCAGCACGTCCACCCCGGCGCTGGCCAGCCCGGCCACCACCGCCGCCTCCAGGAACTCCCCCGACGCCCGCGGATCCCGCCCGACCACGGCCACCGGCCGGTGACCCTCGAATGTGCCCGCTTCCGCAAGCACATGCGCCGCAGCGACCGACAGACCGAGCGCCAGCTCCGCCGTCAGGTCCGCATTGGCGACGCCGCGCACACCGTCCGTGCCGAAGAGTCGTCCCACTGGTGTCCTCCGAGTTTCTGAGCTTGGACCAGAGCGTCACGTCCAGGTATACGCCCCTGGACGGGGATCTACGCCGCCCGGTCCCGGATAGCCGAACGCCCCGGCAGCACGGGAAGTGCCACCGGGGCGTACGCCACGAGCTGCATGCTGCAGCGCGCGATTAGCGCTTGCTGTACTGCGGCGCCTTGCGGGCCTTCTTCAGACCGGCCTTCTTGCGCTCGACCGCACGGTCGTCACGCTTGAGGAACCCGGCCTTCTTCAGCGCGGGGCGGTTGTTCTCGATGTCCGCCTCGTTCAGCGCACGGGCCACGCCCAGGCGCAGCGCACCGGCCTGGCCGGAGATGCCGCCGCCGGAGATGCGGGCGATGACGTCGTAGCGGTTGTCGAGCTCGAGCACCTTGAAGGGCTCGTTGACTTCCTGCTGGTGCACCTTGTTCGGGAAGTAGCCCTCAAGGGTGCGGCCGTTGATCTTCCACTGGCCGGAGCCCGGAACGATCCGGACGCGGGCGATGGCGTTCTTGCGACGGCCCAGGCCGGCGGCCGGCTGCGGGTCGCCGAAGCGGGACGCGAGGGACTCGGAGGTGTACTCCGACTCCACGACCTCGGTCTCGGTGGTGTACTCCTCGACCTCGTCCAGCGGGGTCTCGGGGGTGGTCTCAGCCACGATGCTCCTTAAGAATTCTCTGTCGTCTTAGGGGGTGGCCGGACTTACTGCGCGACCTGGGTGATCTCGAACGGCACCGGCTGCTGCGCAGCGTGCGGGTGCTCGGCGCCCGCGTAGACCTTCAGCTTCGAGAGCATCTGACGGCCGAGGGTGTTCTTGGGGAGCATGCCCTTGATGGCCTTCTCGACGGCCTTCTCGGGGTTCTTGGCGAGCAGCTCGTCGTAACGGACGGAGCGCAGACCACCCGGGAAACCGGAGTGACGGTAGGCCAGCTTCTGGGTCTTCTTGTTGCCGGACAGGTGCACCTTGTCGGCGTTGATGATGATGACGAAGTCACCGGTGTCAACGTGGGGTGCATACACCGGCTTGTGCTTACCCCGCAGGAGGGACGCGGCCTGGCTGGCCAGACGGCCCAGGACAACGTCCTGCGCGTCAATGATGTGCCACTGGCGCTGGACATCGCCGGGCTTGGGGCTGAACGTACGCACGGTCGTAGCCTTCGCTTCTTCAGTGATGGGACCCCCGGGCCGTGAGGACTCGGGGGTGGGTCCTGTACTGGTCACCACGATCGATCACGCAGCATGGCGGCACTACGGGTGACGCAACCCGGTCGTCCGCCTCTGGTGATCGGTCCGGTGGACCGGCGTAAGGGCCCCTCACGTGAGATAGAGCAAGCCAATACGCATAACGAACCAGCAGAATACCGGGCCGTCCCCAGCGCGGTCAAAACGCCCCCCGAACCACCTTCCCAAGCCCCCTCCCCCACCCCTCTCTCCCGCCCCTACCGCTTCCCCCTACCGCTCCCGCTCCACCCTCCGCTCGTCCCACACCGGCTCCCCCGTCTCCCGCACCACACCGTCCGACCCGAACACCAGGAACCGGTCGAAGGAACGGGCGAACCAGCGATCATGCGTGACCGCCACCACCGTCCCCTCGTACGCCTCCAGACCCTCCTGGAGCGCCTCGGCGGACTCCAGATCCAGGTTGTCGGTCGGCTCGTCCAGGAGCAGGGCCGTGGTGCCCGACAGCTCCAGGAGGAGGATCTGGAAGCGGGCCTGCTGGCCGCCGGAGAGGCGGTCGAAGGGCTGCTCGGCCTGCTTCTCCAGCTCGTAGCGGCGCAGGGCCGACATCGCCCGGCCCTTGTCCTTGGCGTGTTCGGTCCAGAGGATGTCGAGGAGGGTGCGGCCCAGCAGTTCGGGGTGGGCGTGGGTCTGGGCGAAGTGGCCGGGGACGACGCGGGCACCCAGTTTCCAGGTGCCGGTGTGGGCCACCGGATCGTCGGTGGCTCCGGCCAGCAGGCGCAGGAAGTGCGACTTGCCGGAGCCGTTGGAGCCCAGCACCGCGACCCGCTCGCCGTAGAAGATCTCCAGCGAGAACGGCTTCATCAGGCCGGTCAGCTCCAGGTCCTCGCAGGTCACCGCCCGGACGCCGGTGCGGCCGCCGCGCAGCCGCATCGTGATGTCCTGCTCCCGCGGGGGCTCCGGCGGCGGCCCGGCCTCCTCGAACTTCCGCAGCCGGGTCTGCGCCGCCGCATAGCGCGAGGCCATCTCATGGCTCACCGCGGCCGCCTGCCGCAAGGTGACCACCAGCTTCTTCAGCTGGGCGTGCTTCTCGTCCCAGCGCCGCCGCAGCTCCTCGAAGCGGGCGAACCGTTCCCGGCGCGCCTCGTGGTACGTACCGAAGCCGCCGCCGTGCACCCAGACGTCCGAGCCCGCCGGGCCCGGCTCGACGCTGATGATCTTCTCGGCGGCGCGGGCGAGGAGTTCGCGGTCGTGGGAGACGAAGAGGACCGTCTTGCGGGTCGCCCGCAGCTGCTCCTCCAGCCAGCGCTTGCCCGGCACGTCCAGATAGTTGTCCGGCTCGTCCAGCAGCAGCACCTCGTCCGTGCCGCGCAGCAGCGACTCCAGCACCAGCCGCTTCTGCTCACCGCCGCTGAGCGTGCGCACCTGACGCCACTGCGCCTTCTCGTACGGGACGCCGAGCGCGGCCGTGGTGCACATGTCCCAGACCGTCTCGGCCTCGTAGCCGCGCGCCTCGGCCCAGTCGCTCAGCGCCTGCGCGTACGCCATCTGCGCGGCCTCGTCGTCCTCGGTCATGAGCGCCAGCTCCGCGGCGTCCACCGCCTCGGCCGCCTCCCGGATCCGCGGCCGGGCCACCGACACCAGCAGGTCCCGCACCGTACGGTCGTCCCGCACCGAGCCGACGAACTGCGGCATCACGCCCAGCCCGCCGCTGACCGTCACCGATCCGCCGTGCGGCGCCAGCTCCCCGGCGAGCAGCCGCAGCAGCGTCGTCTTGCCCGCGCCGTTCGCCCCCACCAGCGCGACCGTCGCGCCCTCCGCCACCCGGAAGGACACGTCCCCCAGCAGGACCCGCCCGTCCGGCAGGTAGTACTCCAGGTGTCCGGCCTCCAGATGTCCCATGGCGGGATTGTGACCGGCCTATAAGCGTTCCACCAACCGCATTAGGATGCGCGCCATGAGTTTTGGGCAAGGCGGGCCGTTCGACGGCCCCGGGGGATCTTTCTCGTCCACGCCGGACTGGGACGCGCTCGCCGCGGAGAGCGAGGCGCAGTCCCGCCGCAAACGGTGGATGTGGATCGGCGGCGGCGCGTTGGCGACCGTCGCGGTGGCCGGCATCGTCGCCGCGGCCGTGATGACCGGCGGCAGCGACTCCCCCGGCGGCAGCCCGACCGCCGCCCCCGCCTCGTCCGGCCAGGCCGCGGCCCCGGACGACAAGCCGTCCTTCCCGGACGTCTCGGTACCGCCGCCGCCCAACCCGCAGGACTACATCTCCGACCCCAAGAAGGACACCGCGCCGCTCACCCCGGCCACGCTCTTCCCGCAGAAGACCATGGTCATCGGCGAGCACAGCTACCCGCGCACCAGCACCGCCTCGACCAAGGACTGCACCGCCGCCGCCCAGGGCCCGCTGGTCTCCTCGCTGTCCCACAACGGCTGCCGGCAGCTGCTGCGCGCCACCTACGCCAAGGGCGGCGTGGCGGTCACCATCGGCATCGCGGTCTTCGACTCGCCCGCCAAGGCCAGCAAGGTCATGAACGAGAACCGGACCAACCTCATGCCGCTGCCCGGCGGAGGCGTCCCCTCGGACTTCTGCCAGGGCCACAAGTGCCGGATGGCCACCAACGCCACCGGCCGCTACGCCTACTTCACGATCGCCGGGTACCTCAACGGCAAGGACGTCGTCACCTCGGAGACCAAGGCCAGGCAGATCGCCCGGGACGGCGGCTCGTACGCGTTCGCCCAGATCACCCAGCGCGGCAAGGACCAGGCCGCCAAGGCCGCCGAGCGCCAGCTGAAGGAAGCCCAGAAGAAGGCCGGCCGGTCCTCCTGACCTGACCCGGCCCGTATGCCGGCCGCCGGCTCCCCGGCGGCCGGCTCCCCGGTGCGCGACTCCCCGGCGGGTGGCTCAGCAGCAGCCGCCCGCCGGCAGCGCCCGCTTGTTCCGGGCCTCCTTGTTGCGGGCCGCCAGCAGCCCGTCCGCCGGATACCCGACCTCTTCGAGCGTCAACCCGTGCGGCCGGACCACATGCACGGCCGAGTCCCGTATGCCGGCCGCGAGCACCTTCCCGGGCCAGTCCGGCGGCCGGTGCCCGTCGCCCACGAACAGCAGCGCCCCGATCAGCGAACGCACCATGTTGTGGCAGAAGGCGTCGGCCCGCACCGTGGCCGTGATGATCCCGTCCTCGCCCCGTACCAGGCTCAGCTCCTGGAGCGTGCGGATGGTCGTCGCGCCCTCGCGCTTCTTGCAGTACGCCGCGAAGTCGTGCTCCCCGAGCAGCCGCCGGGCCGCCTCGTTCATGGCGTCCACGTCGAGCGGCCAGTCGTGCCACAGGACGTGCCCGCGCAGCAGCGGGTCGACGCCGCCGGGGTGGTCGGTGACGCGGTAGGCGTAGCGCCGCCAGATCGCCGAGAAACGCGCGTTGAAGCCCTCCGGGGCCTCGCCGAGGCGCCAGATCCGTACGTCCTTGGGCAGCCGCCCGGCGAGCCGCTTCAGCAGCTTCTCCCGGTGCTCCGCCCACAGCTCCGCCGGCAGGTCGACGTGCGCCACCTGGCCCCGCGCGTGCACCCCGGCGTCCGTCCGCCCGGCCACCGTCAGCTCGTACGTGGTGTCCCCCGACCGCGTCACGGTGCGCAGGGCGTCCTCGATCTCGGACTGCACGGTGCGCCGGCCGCCGGCCTGCTTGGCCCAGCCGTGGAAGGCGGAGCCGTCGTACGACAGGTCGAGGCGGACCCGGACGTGTCCGGGCTGTACTTCGTCACTCACGGGGAGATCCTCTCGGGGCAGATCCCTCGGGTCGGGCAGATCCCTCGGGAAAGACGCGAAAGCGGGCCCGCCCTCTCGGACGGACCCGCTCACACGAGGTCAACCTCAGGCGTCCTTGGACTCCTCGGCGGGCGCCTCGGCCGGAGCCTCGGTCGCCGCAGCCTCATCGGCTTCCTTCACCGCGCGCTTGGCAGCGGCCTCGGCCTCGGCGACGGTCGCCTTCTTGGCGATCTCGCCCTCGACCAGCTCGATGACGGCCATCGGGGCGTTGTCGCCACGACGGTTGCCGATCTTGGTGATACGGGTGTAGCCACCCGGACGCTCCTCGAACCGCGGCGCGATCTCCGTGAAGAGCGTGTGCACGACGCTCTTGTCCGAGATCAGCTGCATGACCTGGCGGCGGTTGTGAAGGTCGCCCTTCTTCGCCTTGGTCACCAGGCGCTCCGCGTACGGACGCAGACGACGGGCCTTGGCCTCGGTCGTGGTGATGCGGCCGTGCTCGAAGAGAGCGGTGGCCAGGTTGCGCAGCATCAGACGCTCGTGTGCAGCGCTGCCGCCCAGACGGGCACCCTTGGCGGGCTTCGGCATGGTGTATCTCCTTCATTGCTGCACCGGCCGTATCAGGTACCGGTGTCAGTTCCCACGAGGCGGCCGCCCCGCGGAAGATGCACACGGCGGGGGCCCGGGATTCGCTCCCGGACCCCTGCCGGTCGAACTCAGTACTGCTCGGTCTCCACGAACCCGGCGTCCGCGTCGTCGTCGGCGCCGAAGGCGTCGGCAGCGGCGGTCGGGTCGAATCCGGGCGGGCTGTCCTTGAGCGCCAGGCCCATGCCGGCCAGCTTCGCCTTGACCTCGTCGATCGACTTCGCACCGAAGTTGCGGATGTCGAGCAGGTCCGCCTCGGAGCGGGCGACGAGCTCACCCACGGAGTGGATGCCCTCGCGCTTGAGGCAGTTGTAGGAGCGGACGGTGAGCTCCAGCTCCTCGATCGGCAGCGCCAGGTCGGCGGCCAGGGCGGCGTCCGTGGGGGACGGGCCCATGTCGATGCCCTCGGCGTCGATGTTCAGCTCGCGGGCCAGGCCGAACAGCTCGACCAGGGTCTTACCGGCGGACGCCATGGCGTCGCGCGGGCGCATGGCCTGCTTGGTCTCGACGTCGACGATCAGCTTGTCGAAGTCGGTGCGCTGCTCGACACGGGTCGCCTCGACCTTGTACGTGACCTTGAGCACCGGCGAGTAGATGGAGTCGACCGGGATCCGGCCGATCTCCTGGCCCACCTGCTTGTTCTGCACGGCGGAGACGTAGCCGCGACCGCGCTCGACGGTCAGCTCCATCTCCAGCTTGCCCTTGCCGTTGAGCGTGGCGAGGACCAGGTCCGGGTTGTGCACCTCGACACCGGCCGGCGGCGCGATGTCCGCGGCGGTCACCAGGCCCGGGCCCTGCTTGCGCAGGTACATCACGACCGGCTCGTCGTGCTCCGAGGAGACGACCAGCTGCTTGATGTTGAGGATGAGGTCGGTGACGTCCTCCTTGACGCCCGGCACGGTGGTGAACTCGTGCAGAACGCCGTCGATGCGGATGGACGTGACCGCCGCACCCGGGATCGAGGAGAGGAGCGTACGACGCAGGGAGTTGCCGAGGGTGTAGCCGAAGCCCGGCTCCAGCGGCTCGATCACGAACCGGGAGCGGTATTCGTCGACGACCTCTTCGGTCAACGAGGGACGCTGAGCAATCAGCATGTTTTCGGTCCTTCAGTCGTGGGCGCCCGCTATTTGACGCCCGCTGTACTGACAAGGGTACGGGCGGTACGGCGCCGGAGCTCCGTACCGCCCACACCCACCGGCCCCCGACGTGATCGGGAGCCGACGAGCCTTACTTCGAGTAAAGCTCGACGATCAGCTGCTCCTGCACCTGGGTGTCGATCACCTGGCGCTCGGGCAGGCTGTGCACGAGGATCCGCAGCTGCGAGGGGATCGACTCCAGCCACGCCGGAACGGTCTTCTCGCCGGCCTCGGCCTTGGCCACCTCGAAGGGGGTCAGGTTCCGAGAGCCCTCGCGGACCTCGATGATGTCGTTCACGGCGACGCGGGCCGACGGGATGTCGGTCTTGCGGCCGTTCACGTTGATGTGTCCGTGACGGACCAGCTGACGGGCGTGGTCGCGGGACTTGGCGAAGCCGGCCCGGTAGACCACGTTGTCGAGGCGGGTCTCAAGGATGCGCAGAAGGTTCTCACCGGTCTTGCCGGTCTTCTGGTTCGCTTCCTTGTAGTAGTTCACGAACTGCTTCTCAAGGACACCGTAGATGCGGCTGCACTTCTGCTTCTCACGAAGCTGGAGCAGGTACTCGCTGTCCTTGGTGCGCCCGCGACCGTGCTCACCCGGGGGGTAAGGACGGATCTCGATCGGGCACTTCGCGCTCTCGCACTTGCTCCCCTTGAGGAAGAGCTTCTGCTTCTCCCGACGGCAACGCTTGCAGTCGGCCCCGGTGTAACGCGCCATTGTCTAGTTGTCTCCTACTTCAGTGGGTCAGACGCGGCGACGCTTGGGCGGGCGGCATCCGTTGTGCGGGGTGGGGGTGACGTCCTGGATCGAGCCGACCTCGAGGCCGGTGGCCTGGAGGGAGCGGATCGCGGTCTCACGGCCGGAGCCGGGACCCTTGACGAAGACGTCGACCTTGCGCATGCCGTGCTCCTGCGCGCGGCGGGCGGCCGACTCGGCGGCCATCTGCGCGGCGAAGGGGGTGGACTTGCGCGAGCCCTTGAAGCCGACGTGGCCGGCCGAGGCCCAAGAGATCACGTTCCCGGTCGGGTCGGTGATCGAGACGATCGTGTTGTTGAACGTGCTCTTGATGTGAGCGTGCCCGTGGGCGACGTTCTTCTTCTCCTTGCGGCGCACCTTCTTGGCGCCGGCCGTACGGCCCTTCGGAGGCATGAATTTCTCCCGTGGAGGTGGTCGGTCCTACAGCGAAGACCGCTGGTGAGCGTCCTGCTGAGGACTACTTCTTGCCCGGCTTCTTCTTGCCGGCGATCGCGCGACGCGGACCCTTGCGGGTACGGGCGTTCGTGCTGGTGCGCTGACCGTGCACCGGCAGACCGCGACGGTGACGCAGACCCTGGTAGCAGCCGATCTCGACCTTGCGGCGGATGTCGGCCTGGATCTCGCGACGGAGGTCACCCTCGGTCTTGAGGTTGTTGTCGACGTACTCGCGGATCTTGACGAGGTCTTCCTCGGCAAGGTCGCGGACCCGGGTGTTCGGGTTCACGCCGGTGGCAGCGAGGGTCTGCTGCGAGAGCGTCCGCCCGATACCGAAGACGTAGGTGAGGGCGACCTCCACACGCTTTTCGCGCGGGAGATCAACGCCTGCGAGGCGTGCCATTGATGTGGCTCCTGATGGCTATTCGGAGGTCTTCCGCAGCACCGTTCCCGTAAGACTCTGCAGAATTACGAGCCGGGTCCCCGGCCTCCGAGCCGGGGGTGTCGTCCCCACGCCGCTGGTGCGGGGGGTCGGGTGACTGCGTATGAACGTGTGGTGCTTGCGTCGCGCGAACTGCGAAATGCAGGTGGTCGGCGTGCGTCAGCCCTGGCGCTGCTTGTGGCGCAGGTTGTCGCAGATGACCATGACCCGGCCGTGGCGGCGGATCACCTTGCACTTGTCGCAGATCTTCTTGACGCTCGGCTTGACCTTCATGGGATGTGAGGTTCTCCGGGTCAGTGCCGTCACCCCACGGGAGCGGGGTGCCGACAAGATCTACTTGTAGCGGTAGACGATCCGCCCACGCGTCAGGTCGTACGGAGAAAGCTCCACCACGACCCGGTCATCCGGGAGGATACGGATGTAGTGCATCCGCATCTTGCCGCTGATGTGCGCGAGGACCTTGTGACCGTTCTGAAGCTCCACCTTGAACATCGCGTTCGGGAGGGACTCGATCACGGTGCCCTCGATTTCGATGGCACCTTGCTTCTTGGCCACGCTTCGCCCTTCGAATCGGCTACCTTTTGGCGGCTGTCGTTCGCAGGTGAAACACCTGCGACAGGTCCGGACCCTTTTACAGGCATACGGATGCACGAGAGCCGACGCGTCAGTCTACGTCAGCGTCCGGGAAAAGACGAATCCAGGATTATTGCCCATGCCAGGTGATCCTTACGCCAGCGGGTCCGGCGCGGCGGTGATCCCGAGCTCCGCGAGCCTGGCCTTGCCGCCGTCGGGCGCGGTCAGCACCAGCGGGCCCTGCTCGGTCAGCGCGACCGAGTGCTCCCAGTGCGAGGACCAGCTGCCGTCGTTCGACTTCACGGTCCAGTCGTCCTCGAGCACATGGGTCTTCGGGGTGCCGAGGTTCACCATCGGCTCGATCGCGATGCAGAAACCGGGCACCAGCTTGGGGCCGCGGCCGCGCTTGCGGTCGACGTAGTTCAGCAGGTGCGGGTCCATGTGCATCTGCGAGCCGATGCCGTGGCCGCCGTAGTCCTCGACGATGCCGTACTTGCCGCTGGCCGGACGGGGCTGCCGGCGGATGTAGCCCTCGATCGCCTTGGAGATGTCGACCAGCCGGTTGCCCTTGGCCACCGCGGCGATGCCCGCCCACATCGAGCCCTCGGTGACCCGGCTGAGCTCGATCAGCTCCGCGGAGTGACCGGACCCGACGAACGCGGTGTACGCGGCGTCGCCGTGCCAGCCGTCGACGATCGCTCCGCAGTCGATGGAGATGATGTCGCCGTTCGCGAGGACCGTGTCGGTGTCCGGGATGCCGTGGACCACGACGTCGTTCACCGAGGTGCAGATCGTCGCGGGGAAGCCGCCGTAGCCGAGGAAGTTCGACTTCGCGCCGTGCTCCGCGAGCACCTTGCGCGCCGCGTCGTCCAGGTCCTTGGTCGTGGCGCCGGGCACCGCGACCTCCCGGGTCGCGGCGTGGATGGCGGCGACCACCAGCCCCGCCTCGCGCATCTTCGCGATCTGCTCGGGGGTCTTGATCTCCACCATCGTGGCGTACGCCCTTCTGTTCATGCCGTGTTCGTCGTACCCGACCAACAGTACGGCCGCGGTGCCCGTGCTGGACACCGCGGCCGTACGGAGCTGCCGGCTACTTGCCGCCCTGGAGCGCGGCCATCGCGCGCTCCGTGACCTCTTCGACCTTCCCGAGTGCCGGGATGGTCACGACCAGGTCCTGGGCCTTGTAGTAGTCGATGATCGGCTCGGTCTGCGTGTGGTAGACCTCCAGCCGCTTGCGGACGGTCTCCTCGCTGTCGTCGTCGCGCTGGTACAGCTCGCCGCCGCAGACGTCACAGACGCCCTGCTGCTTCGGCGGGCTGTAGGACACGTGGAAGACGTGGCTGGAGTCCTTGCGGCAGATACGGCGGCCGGCGATGCGCTTGACCACCTCTTCCTCGGGGACCTCCAGGTCCAGGACCGCGTCGAGCGTGACGCCGTCCTCCTTGAGGGCCTCGTCGAGCGCCTCGGCCTGCGAGACGTTGCGGGGGAAGCCGTCCAGCAGGAAGCCGCCGGCGGCGTCCGGCTGGTTCATCCGGTCGCGGGCCATGCCGATGGTGACCTCGTCGGGGACGAGCTCGCCGGCGTCCATGAACGCCTTGGCCTTCTTGCCGAGGTCGGTGCCCTGGCTGATGTTGGCCCGGAACAGGTCGCCCGTGGAGATGTGCGGGATCGCGAGGTTCTTGGCAAGGTACGCAGCCTGCGTACCCTTGCCGGCCCCCGGGGGCCCGACGAGGACGATTCGCATCAGCGGAGGAACCCTTCGTAGTTGCGCTGCTGAAGCTGGCTCTCGATCTGCTTCACGGTTTCCAGACCCACACCCACGATGATGAGGATGCTCGTCCCGCCGAACGGGAAGTTCTGGTTCGCGTTGAACAGCACCAACGCCACTGTTGGTACGAGCGCGATCAGCCCCAGGTACAGCGAGCCCGGCCACGTGATCCGATTGAGCACGTAGCTGAGGTACTCGGCCGTCGGGCGACCAGCCCGGATACCCGGGATGAAGCCACCATACTTCTTCATGTTGTCGGCAACTTCTTCGGGGTTGAAGCTGATGGCGACGTAGAAGAACGCGAAGAAGACGATCAGCAGGAA
Organism: Streptomyces sp. NPDC059649; assembly: GCF_042734445.1. Taxonomy (NCBI): domain Bacteria; kingdom Bacillati; phylum Actinomycetota; class Actinomycetes; order Kitasatosporales; family Streptomycetaceae; genus Streptomyces; species Streptomyces sp. NPDC059649. The sequence goes on along the minus strand of NZ_JBHWDV010000021.1, from coordinate 100,575 downwards.
GTACGTAACGATGTAAACCGGGTGGTTTCCCTTGGTGAAGTTGGTGGCGATCCAGGTCGCCCAACCCGCCTTCGACCCGCTGAACTGTGCAACGAGGGCTGGAATGTAGAGCAGCGACGACGCGAAGATGACGGGAATCACACCCGCCTGATTCACCTTGAGCGGGATGTACGTGGACGTACCGCCATAGGACCGGCGGCCGATCATCCGCTTCGCGTACTGCACCGGGATACGGCGCTGGGCCTGCTCGACGAAGACCACCAGCGCGACCATCGCCAGACCGACCGCGATCACCGAGAAGAACTCGATCCAGCCGTCCGCGAGCTTGCCGGTGAGCTTGATCTGCCACAGGGCGCCCGGGAATCCGGCGGCGATCGAGATGAACATCAGGATGGACATGCCGTTGCCGATGCCGCGGTCGGTGACGAGCTCACCGAGCCACATGATCAGGCAGGTGCCGGCGGTCATGCAGATGACCATCGTGATGGTGGTGAAGATCGAGTCGCTGGGCACGATCTCGCTGGCGACCGGGCAGCTCTGGAACAGCGCGCCGCTGCGGGCGGTGGCCACCAGGCCGGTGCCCTGCAGGATCGCGAGCGCCACGGTCAGATACCGGGTGTACTGAGTGATCTTGCCCTGGCCGGTCTGCCCCTCTTTCTTGAGGGCCTCCAGCCGGGGGATGACCACGGTCAGCAGCTGGAGGATGATGCTTGCCGTGATGTACGGCATGATCCCCAGCGCGAAGATCGTGATCTGCAGCAGCGCACCACCGCTGAACATGTTCACCAGGGCGAACAACCCGCTGTTGCCGCCGGCCTGCTTCATGCAGGTCTCGACGTTCGCGTAGTTCACCCCTGGGACCGGGACGTGCGCTCCGATCCGGTAGAGCACGATGATGCCCAACGTGAACAGCAGCTTCTTGCGCAGGTCGGGCGTCTTGAACGCTCGGGCGAACGCGGTGAGCACGGTGCCTCCTGCGCCTCCCGCCCGCGGGCGAGAGGTAACGGTCTTGAGGATCGACGAATACGTAACGGCCGGACACCGCGCGGGCACGGCCCACGCGGCGGGGGGCCCGGGGCATTGGCCCCGGAAAACAACAGTGCATGCCACCTTACCGGCGACCCTACCCCCGTGGAACGACCAACCGGGGATGCCCCAATCGATGGGCATCCCCGGTCAGTTGAACCAACGAACTCAGATGAGCTCGGTGACGGTGCCGCCGGCGGCGGCGATCTTCTCCTTGGCGGAGCCGGAGACGGCGTCAACCGAAACCTGCAGCGCCACGGAGACCTCGCCCTGGCCCAGGACCTTGACGAGCTCGTTCTTGCGCACCGCGCCCTTGGCGACCAGGTCGGCCACCGTGACCTCGCCACCCTGCGGGTAGAGCGCGGCCAGCTTGTCCAGGTTCACGACCTGGAACTGCTTGTGGGCGGGGTTCTTGAAGCCCTTCAGCTTCGGGAGGCGCATGTGGAGGGGCATCTGCCCACCCTCGAAGCGCTCCGGAACCTGGTAACGGGCCTTGGTGCCCTTGGTACCACGACCGGCGGTCTTACCCTTGGACGCCTCACCACGACCGACACGGGTCTTGGCGGTCTTGGCGCCCGGGGCGGGCCGGAGGTTGTGGACCTTCAGCGGGTTCTGCTCCGCCATGTCAGTCGACCTCCTTGACCGACACGAGGTGGCGGACGGTGTGCACCATGCCGCGGAACTCGGGACGGTCCTCCTTGACAACCACGTCGCCGAGCCGCTTCAGGCCCAGCGAACGCAGCGTGTCGCGGTGGTTCTGCTTGCTGCCGATGTAGGACTTGGTCTGCGTGATCTCCAGGCGAGCCATTACGCGCTCACCCCTGCACGCGCCCGCAGCAGAGCGGCGGGAGCAACGTCCTCCAGCGGCAGGCCACGACGGGCCGCGATCTCCTCGGGGCGCTGCAGGCCCTGAAGCGCGGTCACCGTGGCGTGCACGATGTTGATCGGGTTCGACGAACCGAGCGACTTGCTCAGCACGTCGTGGATGCCCGCGCACTCCAGAACGGCACGCACGGGGCCACCGGCGATCACACCGGTACCGGGGGAAGCCGGCTTGAGCAGGACGACGCCCGCGGCCTTCTCGCCCTGGATGGGGTGCGGGATGGTGCCCTGGATACGGGGGACCTTGAAGAAGTTCTTCTTGGCCTCTTCCACGCCCTTGGCGATGGCAGCCGGAACTTCCTTGGCCTTGCCGTAACCGACACCCACGGTGCCGTCACCGTCGCCCACCACGACCAGCGCGGTGAAGCTGAAACGACGACCACCCTTGACAACCTTGGCGACGCGGTTGATCGCGACTACGCGCTCAACGTACGCGGTCTTCTCGGCGGCAGCGCCACCGTCGCGACCCTTCCGGTCCCGCCGCTCGCCGCCACCGGCACCGCTGCCGCGGCGCTGGGGTCCAGCCATTGGATTTACCTCTCTCTGTTACGTCCGCTAGCTCCGGAACCGGGGCTTTAGAACTTCAGCCCGGCTTCGCGGGCGGCGTCGGCCAGAGCGGCAATCCGCCCGGCGTACTGCTTGCCACCGCGGTCGAACACGACGGCCTCGACACCGGCGGCCTTGGCACGCTCGGCAACCAGGGCGCCGACCTTCTTGGCCTGGGCGCTCTTGTCGCCCTCGCCACCACGGATGGACGCGTCCAGGGTCGACGCCGAGGCCAGGGTGTGGCCCTGGATGTCGTCGATGACCTGAGCGGTGATGCCGCGGTTGGACCGCGTCACGACCAGACGCGGACGCTCCGGGGTACCCGAAATCCGCTTACGGATGCGGATGTGGCGACGCTTGGCGGCCGCACGCTTGTACGCGTTGCCCTTAGCGATCTTCACACCGTATGCCATGGCTTACTTACCAGCCTTTCCGACCTTGCGGCGGATGACCTCGCCGGCGTACTTGACGCCCTTGGCCTTGTACGGGTCAGGCTTGCGCAGCTTGCGGATGTTCGCCGCCACCTCGCCGACCTTCTGCTTGTCGATGCCCTCGACGCTGAGCTTGGTCGGGGACTCGACCTTGAACGAGATGCCCTCGGGGGCCTCGATCAGGATCGGGTGGCTGTAGCCCAGGGAGAACTCCAGGTTGGAGCCCTTCGCCTGGACGCGGTAACCGACACCGCTGATCTCGAGCGCCTTGCTGTACCCCTGGGTCACGCCGGTGATCATGTTCGCCACCAGCGTGCGGGACAGGCCGTGCAGGGCCTTGTTCTGACGCTCGTCGTTCGGGCGGGTGACGTTGATGACGCCGTCCTCACCCTTGGCGACCTCGATGGGAGCCGCGACGGTGTGCGAAAGGGAACCCTTGGGACCCTTCACGTTGACCGTGCGGCCCTCGATGGTGACGTCCACGCCAGCGGGAACCTGGATGGGCAGCTTGCCAATGCGCGACATTAGCTCTTCCTCCGTTCCCGGGTTACCAGACGTAGGCGAGGACTTCCCCACCCACGCCCTTCTTCTGCGCCTGCTGGCCGGTGAGCAGACCGTGCGACGTGGAGATGATCGCCACGCCCAGGCCGCCGAGCACCTTCGGCAGGTTGGTGGACTTTGCGTAGACCCGCAGGCCCGGCTTCGAGATCCGCTTGATGCCGGCGATCGAGCGCTCGCGGTTCGGGCCGAACTTCAGCTCGAGGACGAGGTTCTTGCCGACCTCGGCGTCCTCGACGCGCCAGCCGGTGATGTAACCCTCCTGCTGGAGGATCTCCGCGATGTGCGACTTGATCTTGCTGTGCGGCATCACGACGGTGTCGTGGTACGCCGAGTTCGCGTTCCGCAGACGGGTCAGCATGTCTGCGATGGGGTCAGTCATGGTCATGAATTGGCCTTCGGCCTCTCTCGCCGGGGTTTCCTATGTGCGCCATCCCTCTCCCCGATCAGAGTCGGGACGGGTGCGGCGCGGGGACCTACGGCGTAGTAAGCGACGTTATGCGGGCTCGGCCCGCGGTCGGTCTCGGGCGGCGGGACACCCAAACCCTTCCACCCTACGGGAAAAGGGGGCAGGTGCCCGCCGACCGACTGCTTACCGAGAGTCTCCGGGGTATCCCAACTAGGGGATTACCAGGAGCTCTTGGTCACGCCCGGCAGCTCGCCACGGTGAGCCATCTCACGAAGGCACACGCGGCACAGGCCGAACTTGCGGTACACGGAGTGCGGACGGCCGCAGCGCTGGCAGCGGGTGTACGCGCGCACACCGAACTTCGGCTTGCGAGCAGCCTTGGCAATCAGAGCCTTCTTCGCCATCTCGCTCACGCCTCCTTGAACGGGAAGCCGAGGTGACGAAGGAGAGCGCGGCCCTCATCGTCGTTGGTCGCCGTGGTGACCACGGTGATGTCCATACCCCGGGTACGGTCGATCTTGTCCTGGTCGATCTCGTGGAACATGACCTGCTCCGTGAGACCGAAGGTGTAGTTGCCCCGACCGTCGAACTGCTTCGGGGACAGACCACGGAAGTCGCGGATGCGCGGGAGCGCGAGCGACAGCAGGCGGTCCAGGAACTCCCACATGCGGTCACCGCGGAGGGTGACGTGGGCACCGATCGGCTGGCCCTCGCGCAGCTTGAACTGCGCGATGGACTTACGGGCCTTGGTGACGGCCGGCTTCTGGCCGGTGATCGTGGTGAGGTCGCGGATGGCGCCCTCGATCAGCTTGGAGTCGCGGGCGGCGTCGCCCACACCCATGTTGACCACGATCTTGGTCAGACCGGGGATCTGCATGACGTTCTCGAAGGAGAACTCGTCCTTCAGCTTCCCGGCGATCTCTTCGCGGTAGCGCGTCTTCAGACGCGGCGCGTTGGTGGTGGCAGTCATCAGATGTCCTCACCGGTCCGCTTGGCAACGCGGATCTTGTTGCCCTCGTCGTCGAAGCGGTATCCGACGCGGGTGACAACCTTCTGGCCGTCCTTCTCCACGACCAGCTGAACGTTGCTGACGTGGATGGGGGCCTCGGTCGTCACGATGCCGCCGGTCTTCGAACCACGAGCGGTCTGACCGGCCTTGGTGTGCTTCTTGACCCGGTTGACACCCTCGACCAGGACGCGGTCCTCGCGGGGGAAGGCCTGGATGACCTTGCCCTGCTTGCCCTTGTCCTTACCGGTGATGACCTGGACCAGGTCGCCCTTCTTGATCTTCATCGGTTACAGCACCTCCGGCGCGAGCGAGATGATCTTCATGAACTTCTTCTCGCGCAGTTCCCGGCCCACGGGGCCGAAGATGCGGGTGCCGCGGGGGTCGCCATCGTTCTTGAGGATGACGGCCGCGTTCTCGTCGAAGCGGATGTACGAGCCGTCCGGACGGCGGCGCTCCTTGACGGTGCGAACGATGACCGCCTTGACGACGTCACCCTTCTTCACGTTGCCACCGGGGATCGCATCCTTGACGGTGGCGACGATGACGTCACCGATGCCCGCGTAGCGGCGACCGGAACCACCGAGAACACGGATGCAAAGGATCTCCTTCGCACCAGTGTTGTCGGCGACACGCAGTCGCGACTCCTGCTGGATCACGTCTATCTCCTGAATGTCTGCCGGTTCCCGGCGAGAAGCGCGAGTGCTTCGCGCTTCTCGCCGAGCCTGGCGGAACTGTTCCTAGGGGGTCCCCCTAGGAGGGATTACTTGGCCTTCTCGAGGATCTCGACGATGCGCCAGCGCTTGGTGGCGGACAGCGGCCGGGTCTCCATCAGGAGGACGCGGTCGCCGACACCGGCAGCGTTCTGCTCGTCGTGCGCCTTGAGCTTGTTGGTACGGCGGATGACCTTGCCGTACAGCGCGTGCTTGACGCGGTCCTCGACAGCGACGACGACGGTCTTGTCCATCTTGTCGCTGACGACCAGACCCTCACGGGTCTTGCGGAAACCGCGCTCGGTCTTCTGCTCAGTCACATTCTTCTCGCTCATCAGGCGCTCTCCACCGTCTCGATGCCGAGCTCGCGCTCACGCATCAGGGTGTAGATCCGGGCGATGTCCTTGCGGACGGCCTTCAGCCGGCCGTGGTTCTCGAGCTGTCCGGTCGCCGCCTGGAAGCGGAGGTTGAACAGCTCTTCCTTGGCCTCACGGAGCTTGGCAACGAGGTCCTCGTTGTTCAGCTCGCGCAGCTCGGACGCCTTGGTAACGGCCGACATCACGATTCACCTGCCTCGCGCCGAACGATGCGGCACTTCATCGGAAGCTTGTGGGCGGCGCGGGTCAGCGCCTCCTTAGCAACCTTCTCGTTCGGGAAGGACAGCTCGAACATCACCCGACCGGGCTTGACGTTCGCGACCCACCACTCCGGAGAACCCTTACCGGAACCCATGCGGGTCTCGGCCGGCTTCTTCGTCAGCGGACGGTCGGGGTAGATGTTGATCCACACCTTGCCGCCACGCTTGATGTGACGGGTCATGGCGATACGAGCGGACTCGATCTGCCGGTTCGTCACGTAGGCCGGGGTGACGGCCTGGATTCCGTACTCACCGAAGGCCAGCTCGGTGCCACCCTTGGCCATGCCGTTGCGCTTCGGGTGGTGCTGCTTGCGGTGCTTGACCCTGCGAGGGATCAGCATGTCGGTCAGGCCTCCGTTCCGGGGGTCTCCGCCGGAGCAGCGGCAGCGGCCTCGGCCTTGGGGGCCTCGGCAGCGGCGCTCTGCTGCTGCGGCTTGCGGCCGCGGCCGCCACGCTCGCCACCGCGACGCGGGCGGTCGTTGCCACCACCGCGAGCCGGGCGGTTGCCCGCACGGGCGGCGGCGTTCTCGGCGCGCACCTCGGCGATGTTCTTGACGTCGCCCTTGTAGATCCAGACCTTCACGCCGATGCGGCCGAAGGTGGTCTTGGCCTCGAAGAAGCCGTAGTCGACGTTCGCGCGGAGCGTGTGCAGGGGCACACGGCCCTCGCGGTAGAACTCCGAGCGGGACATCTCGGCGCCGCCGAGACGGCCACCACACTGGATCTTGATGCCCTTGGCGCCGGCCTTCATCGTCGACTGCATGCTCTTACGCATGGCGCGACGGAAGGAGACGCGGGAGGACAGCTGCTCGGCGACGGCCTGGGCCACGAGCTGAGCATCGGTCTCGGGGTTCTTGACCTCGAGGATGTTCAGCTGGACCTGCTTGCCGGTCAGCTTCTCGAGCTCACCGCGGATGCGGTCGGCCTCGGCGCCGCGGCGGCCGATGACGATGCCCGGGCGAGCGGTGTGGATGTCAACGCGGACGCGCTCACGGGTGCGCTCGATCTCCACCTTGGAGATACCGGCGCGCTCCATGCCCTTCGTCATCATGCGACGAATGGCGACGTCTTCCTTGACGTAGTCCTTGTACAGCTTGTCGGCGTACCAACGGGACTTGAAGTCCGTCGTCACACCGAGCCGGAACCCGTGCGGGTTTACCTTCTGGCCCATTACCGGGTTCCTTCCTTGCTGCTGACGACCACGGTGATGTGGCTGGTCCGCTTGCGGATCCGGTAGGCACGGCCCTGGGCACGCGGACGGAACCGCTTCAGGGTCGGGCCCTCGTCGACGTACGCCTCGCTGATGACCAGCGAAGAGGCGTCGGTGTGGTCGTAGTTGTGCGCGGCGTTGGCAATGGCGCTGTCCAGCACCTTGCCCACCGGCACGCTCGCGGCCTGCGGGGCGAAACGCAGGACCGCCTGAGCCTCCGTGGCATCCATGCCACGGATAAGGTCCACCACGCGGCGGGCCTTCATGGGCGTGACGCGGATGTACCGCGCCTGGGCCCTGGCTTCCATGGTTGTCCCTTCGGTGTCAGTCATAGTCTTCGCACTCCGGTCGATCAGCGACGACGCGACTTGCGGTCGTCCTTCTCGTGGCCGCGGAAGGTGCGGGTCGGCGCAAACTCGCCGAGCTTGTGGCCGACCATCGACTCGGTGACGAACACCGGGACGTGCTTGCGGCCGTCGTGCACCGCGATCGTGTGGCCGAGCATGGCCGGGACGATCATGGAGCGGCGGGACCAGGTCTTGATGACGTTCTTGGTGCCGGCTTCGTTCTGCGTGTCCACCTTCTTGGAGAGGTGGTCGTCGACGAAGGGCCCCTTCTTGAGACTGCGCGGCATCTAAACCCGCTCCTAGCGCTTCTTGTTCGTCTTGCGGCGGCGGACGATGTACTTGTTGCTGGCCTTCTTCGGCGAGCGAGTACGACCCTCCTTCTGGCCCCAGGGCGAGACCGGGTGGCGACCACCGGAGGTCTTGCCCTCACCACCACCGTGCGGGTGGTCGACCGGGTTCATCACGACACCACGCACGGTCGGGCGGACGCCCTTCCAGCGCATGCGGCCGGCCTTGCCCCAGTTGATGTTCGACTGCTCGGCGTTGCCGACCTCGCCGACGGTGGCGCGGCAGCGCACGTCGACCAGGCGGATCTCACCGGACGGCATACGAAGGTGGGCCATCGCGCCCTCCTTCGCCAGCAGCTGCACGGAGGCACCGGCCGAGCGGGCGAACTTCGCACCGCCGCCCGGACGCAGCTCGATCGCGTGGATCGTCGTACCCACGGGGATGTGGCGCAGCGGCAGGTTGTTGCCCGGCTTGATGTCGGCGCCAGGGCCGTTCTCAATCCGAGCACCCTGGGCCAGGCCACGGGGCGCGATGATGTAGCGCTTCTCGCCGTCTGCGTAGTGCAGCAGCGCGATGCGCGCGGTGCGGTTCGGGTCGTACTCGATGTGCGCGACCTTGGCCGGCACGCCGTCCTTGTCGTGACGACGGAAGTCGATCACGCGGTAGGCGCGCTTGTGGCCACCGCCCTGGTGGCGAACGGTCACACGACCGGCGTTGTTACGGCCGCCCTTGCTGTGCAGCGGGCGGACCAGCGACTTCTCCGGCGTGGACCGCGTGATCTCGACAAAGTCGGCGACGCTGGAGCCACGACGGCCCGGGGTCGTCGGCTTGTACTTGCGGATACCCATTTCTCAGTCCTCGTCCGATTCCGGACGACTCGGACTCCGTTAGGAGACCGGGCCGCCGAAGATGTCGATACGGTCGCCCTCGGCGAGGGTCACGATGGCGCGCTTGGTGTTGGCGCGCTTGCCGTAACCGGTGCGGGTGCGCTTGCGCTTGCCCTGCCGGTTGATCGTGTTGACCCCGGTGACCTTGACCGAGAAGACCGCCTCGACGGCCTGCTTGATCTGGGTCTTGTTCGCACGCGGGTCGACGACGAACGTGTACTTGTTCTCGTCCAGCAGCGCGTAGCTCTTCTCGGAAACCACCGGCTTGACGAGAATGTCACGCGGGTCCGTGAAGGTCTTGCTGGTGACGACGGCCTCAGTCATCAGGCGTCGCTCCCTTCGGTCTCAGCGTTGGCCTTGGGGCCAGACACGAAGGACTCGAAGGCGGCCTTGGTGAAGACCACGTCGTCGGAGACGAGCACGTCGTACGTGTTCAGCTGGCCCGGCTCCAGGATGTGGACCTGGGGCAGGTTGCGGGCGGACAGCCACGCGGCCTCGTCGCTGCGCTCGGCGACCAGGAGCACGTTCTTGCGCTCGCTGACCTTGCCGAGGAGAGCCTTGGCGGCCTTGGTGGAGATGTCGCCCTCGACCACGCCGGAAACGACGTGGATGCGGCTGTTGCGGGCCCGGTCGGTGAGGGCACCGCGCAGGGCGGCGGCCTTCATCTTCTTCGGGGTCCGCTGGCTGTAGTCACGCGGCACGGGGCCGTGGACGATGCCACCGCCGGCGAACTGCGGCGCACGGGTCGAACCCTGGCGCGCGCGGCCGGTGCCCTTCTGGCGGTACGGCTTCTTGCCACCGCCGCGGACCTCGCCGCGAGTCTTGGTCTTGTGCGTGCCCTGACGGGCCGCGGCCAGCTGCGCAACAACGACCTGGTGGATCAGCGGAATGCTGACCTTGGCGTCGAAGATCTCCGCGGGGAGCTCGACGGACCCGGCCTTGTCGCCAGCAGGCGAAAGGATGTCAATGGTGCTCATCGGTTACCTCAGGCCCCCTTGGCCGCGGTACGGACCAGGACGAGGCCGCCGTTCGGACCAGGAACTGCGCCCTTGATGAGCAGCAGACCCTTCTCCGCGTCAACGGCGTGGACGGTCAGGTTCTGGGTGGTGACCCGCTCATTGCCCATACGGCCGGCCATCCGCATGCCCTTGAACACGCGGCCCGGGGTGGCGCAGCCACCGATGGAGCCCGGCTTGCGGTGCACGCGGTGGGCACCGTGCGAGGCCTTGCCGCCGCCGAAGCCGTGACGCTTCATGACACCGGCGAAGCCCTTGCCCTTGCTCTTGCCGGTCACGTCCACCTTGACGCCGGACTCGAAGGTCTCAGCGGTCAGCTCCTGGCCGAGGGTGTACTCACCGGCGTCGGGAGTACGGACCTCGACGAGGTGACGGCGGGGGGTGACGTCGGCCTTCGCGAAGTGGCCCTTGAGGGGCTTGTTCACCTTGCGCGGGTCGATCTCGCCGAAGGCGATCTGGACGGAGTCGTAACCGTCCTGGTCATTGGTGCGCACCTGGGTAACGACACAGGGCCCGGCCTTGACGACGGTGACCGGAACAACACGGTTGTTCTCGTCCCACACCTGCGTCATGCCGAGCTTCTCGCCCAGGATGCCCTTGATCTGCTTAGCCATCTCTCAGATCACCGGCCCTCAGAGCTTGATCTCGATGTCGACACCGGCCGGGAGGTCGAGTCGCATCAGGGAGTCAACGGTCTTCGGCGTCGGGTCGAGGATGTCGATCAGGCGCTTGTGCGTGCGCATCTCGAAGTGCTCGCGCGAGTCCTTGTACTTGTGCGGCGACTTGATGACGCAGTACACGTTCTTCTCAGTGGGCAGCGGCACCGGGCCCGCGACCGACGCACCAGTGCGGGTCACCGTCTCGACGATCTTCTTCGCCGAGGAGTCGATGACCTCGTGGTCGTAGGCCTTGAGCCGGATGCGGATCTTCTGTCCCGCCATGGCTACTTCGTAGTCCTGTCTCTCGTAACGCTCTGGGACCCGGGAGGTTCGCGTCCTTCTCCGACCCACGCGGTCGGGCGTGTCGCACCCCTTCTCGTAAATCTCCGCACGGAAGATCCCTCAAGAAGGAGGAGGCGGGGGAAGGACACCCACCGGGCGCCTGGCCGAGGCACCCCGCTGACGCTTCCCGGAAGATTCCCGTACTTCCGCTCCTGAAAAGGAACGACGAATACCTGGGACTCGCTTCCGGTCCCCCCGGCGGGAGGCGCGCAGCATCGGCACTCAACCGAGCAACCTGGACAGTGTGCCATACGCCCGGCACCCAAGGCCAATCGACCCCCAACTGTCAAGGAGCCCCGCCCACCTTGCGGTGTGCGGGGCTCCTTGGGTGCTCCGGGGAGCTACCAGGTCAGGCGGACCGTCTTACTTGACGATCTTGGTGACCTGGCCGGCGCCGACGGTCCGGCCACCCTCACGGATGGCGAACTTCAGGCCCTCTTCCATGGCCACGGGCTGGATCAGCGAGACGGACATCTCGGTGTTGTCGCCCGGCATGACCATCTCGGTGCCCTCGGGGAGGGTCACCACACCGGTCACGTCAGTCGTACGGAAGTAGAACTGCGGACGGTAGTTGTTGAAGAACGGCGTGTGGCGGCCACCCTCGTCCTTGGAGAGGATGTAGGCCTGCGCCTCGAACTCGGTGTGCGGGGTGACCGAGCCCGGCTTGATGATGACCTGGCCGCGCTCGACGTCCTCGCGCTTGATGCCACGGAGGAGCAGACCGACGTTCTCACCGGCCTGGCCCTCGTCGAGGAGCTTCCGGAACATCTCGATACCGGTGACCGTGGTGGTGGTCTTCTCGGTCTTGATGCCGATGATGTCGACGGTCTCGTTGACCTTGAGGACACCGCGCTCGATACGACCGGTGACGACGGTGCCACGACCGGTGATCGTGAAGACGTCCTCGATCGGCATCAGGAACGGCTTGTCGACGTCACGCTCGGGCTGCGGGATCGACTCGTCGACGGCCTTCATCAGGTCGAGGACGGACTTGCCCCACTCGGCGTCGCCCTCGAGCGCCTTGAGCGCCGAGACCTTGACGACCGGAACGTCGTCGCCGGGGAACTCGTACTCGGAGAGGAGCTCACGGACCTCGAGCTCGACGAGCTCCAGGATCTCCTCGTCGTCCACCATGTCGGCCTTGTTCAGGGCGACAACGATGTACGGAACGCCGACCTGGCGGGCCAGGAGCACGTGCTCCTTGGTCTGCGGCATCGGACCGTCGGTCGCGGCGACCACGAGGATGGCGCCGTCCATCTGCGCCGCACCGGTGATCATGTTCTTGATGTAGTCCGCGTGACCGGGGCAGTCGACGTGCGCGTAGTGACGCGACTCGGTCTGGTACTCGACGTGCGCGATGGAGATGGTGATACCGCGCTGGCGCTCCTCAGGAGCCTTGTCGATCTGGTCGAAGGCCGAGGCCTCGTTCAGGTCCGGGTACGCGTCGTGCAGCACCTTGGTAATGGCGGCCGTGAGGGTCGTCTTACCGTGGTCGATGTGACCGATGGTGCCGATGTTGACGTGCGGCTTAGTCCGCTCGAACTTCGCCTTCGCCACTGGGGTCCTCCTGTGGAGTGGTTCTGTACGCCTTACTCATCGGCGCCAGGTGATCTTTGCTGGGGTGCCGGCTGACGGGGGCAATCCTCACGGTTTGCGGGGATTACCCCCATCAGACGGTGTCAAGCCTAAAGCGTGTTGCGCTCCGGTTCTTACGAGACCGGACTTACTCGCCCTTGGCCTTCGCGATGATCTCCTCGGCGACGTTCCGCGGAACCTCGGCGTAGGAGTCGAACTGCATCGAGTAGCTCGCGCGACCCGACGTCTTGCTGCGGAGGTCTCCGACGTAGCCGAACATCTCCGAGAGCGGAACCAGGCCCGTGACGAGCTTGGCGCCGCTGCGGTCCTCCATGGACTGGATCTGACCACGGCGGGAGTTGATGTCGCCGATCACATCGCCCATGTAGTCCTCGGGCGTGGTGACCTCGACCTTCATCATCGGCTCGAGCAGGGCCGGGGAGGCCTTGCGGGCGGCCTCCTTGAAGGCCATCGAGCCGGCGATCTTGAAGGCCATCTCGGACGAGTCGACCTCGTGGAACGCGCCGTCGAGCAGCGTGACCTTGACGCCGGTCAGCGGGTAGCCGGCGAGAACACCGAACTCCATGGCCTCCTGGCAGCCCGCGTCCACGGACGGGATGTACTCCCGCGGGATACGGCCACCGGTGACCTTGTTCTCGAACTCGTACCCGTCGCCCTCGAGGGGCTCCAGAGCGATCTGGACCTTCGCGAACTGACCGGAACCACCGGTCTGCTTCTTGTGCGTGTAGTCCAGGCGCTCGACCGCCTTGCGCAGGGTCTCGCGGTAGGCGACCTGCGGCTTACCGACGTTGGCCTCGACCCGGAACTCACGCTTCATACGGTCGACCAGCACGTCGAGGTGCAGCTCGCCCATACCCGCGATGATGGTCTGGCCGGTCTCCTCGTCGGTGTGCACCTGGAACGAGGGGTCCTCTTCGGCGAGACGCTGGATGGCGACACCCAGCTTCTCCTGGTCGCCCTTGGACTTGGGCTCGATGGCGACCTGGATGACCGGGGCCGGGAACTCCATCGACTCCAGGATGACCTGGTTGGCCGAGTCGCAGAGGGTCTCACCGGTGGTGGTCTGCTTCAGACCCATGACGGCGACGATGTCACCGGCACCCACCGAGTCGATCTCCTCACGCTTGTTCGCGTGCATCCGGTAGATCTTGCCGATGCGCTCCTTCTTGCCCTTCACCGAGTTCTGCACCTGCGAGCCGGCCTCGAGGCGGCCCGAGTACACCCGGATGAAGGTGAGCTTGCCCAGGTGGGGGTCGCTCGCAATCTTGAACGCGAGGGCGGCCAGCGGCTCGTCCTCGGACGGCTTGCGCTTGACGACCTCCTCCGGGTCGTTGACGGCGTGGCCCTCGATGGCCTCGACGTCAAGCGGGGAGGGGAGGTAGCGCACGACCGCGTCGAGCAGGGGCTGAACGCCCTTGTTCTTGAACGCGGTACCGCAGAACACCGGCGTGACGGTGGTGTGCTCCGCCTTGCCGGAGGCGATGGTGATCCGGCGGATCGCCGCGTAGAGCTGGTCCTCGGTGGGCTCCTGGCCCTCCAGGTACAGCTCCATGATCTCTTCGTCGTTCTCGGCGACGACCTCGAGGAGCTTGCCGCGCCATTCGTCGGCGGCCTCGATGTGCGTGTCCGGGATGTCGACGGTGTCGTACATCTCGCCCTTGGCGGCCTCGGCCGACCAGACGAGAGCCTTCATCTTGACGAGGTCGACGACACCCTTGAAGTCCATCTCGGTGCCGATGGGCAGCTGCATCACGATCGGGGTCGCGCCGAGGCGGTCCGTGATCATGTCGACGCAGCGGTGGAACTCGGCGCCCGTACGGTCGAGCTTGTTGACGAAGCAGATGCGCGGGACGCCGTAGCGGTCCGCCTGACGCCAAACGGTCTCGGACTGGGGCTCCACACCGGCAACACCGTCGAACACCGTCACCGCACCGTCGAGCACGCGCAGCGAGCGCTCCACCTCGACGGTGAAGTCGACGTGTCCCGGGGTGTCGATGATGTTGATGGTGTTGTCGACGTTGTCCAGCGGCCAGTGGCAGGTCGTCGCGGCAGACGTGATCGTGATGCCGCGCTCCTGCTCCTGCTCCATCCAGTCCATCGTGGCAGCGCCGTCGTGGACCTCACCGATCTTGTACGAAACACCGGTGTAGAACAGGATCCGCTCGGTGGTGGTCGTCTTGCCCGCGTCGATGTGGGCCATGATCCCGATGTTGCGGACCTTGGCCAGGTCAAGCGAAGTGGTGGCCATAGTGGCTCAATCTTCTCTCGGTCTCGATGTGGGTTGCGACTACCAGCGGTAGTGCGCGAAGGCCTTGTTGGACTCGGCCATCTTGTGCGTGTCCTCGCGCTTCTTGACCGAAGCGCCGAGGCCGTTGGAGGCGTCGAGCAGTTCGTTCATGAGGCGCTCGGTCATGGTCTTCTCGCGACGGGCGCGCGAGTAGCCCACGAGCCAGCGGAGCGAGAGGGTGGCGGCACGGCCGGGCTTGACCTCGACCGGGACCTGGTAGGTCGCGCCACCGACGCGGCGGGACTTGACCTCGAGGGTCGGCTTGATGTTCTCGAGCGCGCGCTTGAGGGTGATGACCGGGTCGTTGCCGGTCTTCTCGCGCAGCCCCTCCATGGCGCCGTAAACGATGCGCTCAGCGGTGGAGCGCTTGCCGTTCAGCAGCACCTTGTTGATGAGGGAGGTCACCAGAGGAGAGCCGTAGACCGGGTCGATGATGACCGGGCGCTTCGGGGCGGGGCCCTTACGAGGCATTCTTACTTCTCCTTCTTGGCGCCGTAGCGGCTGCGAGCCTGCTTGCGGTTCTTGACGCCCTGCGTGTCGAGGGAGCCGCGGATGATCTTGTACCGAACACCCGGCAGGTCCTTCACACGGCCGCCACGCACGAGCACGATCGAGTGCTCCTGGAGGTTGTGGCCCTCACCCGGGATGTAAGCGGTGACCTCGATCCCGCTGGTCAGACGCACACGCGCGACCTTACGCAGGGCCGAGTTCGGCTTCTTCGGGGTGGTGGTGAAAACACGCGTGCAGACGCCACGGCGCTGGGGGGAACCCTCGAGCGCGGGCGTCTTGTTCTTCTCGACCTTGTCCTGCCGGCCCTTGCGGACCAGCTGCTGGATCGTAGGCACCGTTTCTCCGGTTTCTGTGTGCCAGTCTCGGTAAAGCTAACCTGGAACACTCCCGACCCACGCGGTCGGGTGTGTCGAATACTGCAGTCCGGTCCCCGCTGGAACGAGAAGGCGGCAGATTGCGGTGTCGGAACCCGGCTTCCGTGCTGATGGCCTCCCGGCCGATGGCTTTGGGGAGATTGCGCGCACGGCAGCCCAGGGACACCCCAGGCACAAGGTCAGAGCGTACCTACCGCATTGGCTGCGGTCAAAACAAATGCACACGCGAAGGACACGCCGGACTCGTCACGGCGCTGCCGCCACCGTAGTGCGCGAGCGGCCCCTACGGAAGAAGGCACGGGCGCCCCCGCACCACGGTCAGACGTTGACCGCCGCGAGCAGGATCCACACCAGGAACATCAGCGACCAGCCACCGATCGCCAGCCAGCCCAGCACCAGACCCGTGATGGCCTGTCCGTCCCCGCGCTCCCCGGTGCGGCGGATCTCGGCGCGCGCCTTGTGACCCAGGATCACCGCCGGGATCGCGGTCAGCCCCCAGGTCACCGGCGTCATCAGCCCGCAGACCAGCGCACCCGTCGCCGAGCTGTTCGTCGTCACCGGCGGCGGCATCTGCATCGGCATGAACGTCGCCGGCACCGGCCGCTGCGGTACGAACTGCGCCTGCGGCACCGGCCCCATCGGCAGGTCCGAGACCAGCATCTGCAGCTCGGCGTGGGTCTGCGCCTTGTAGGCACGGGTCAGCCGCTGCTCGTACTCCGGTTGCTGGAGCCGCCCCTCGGCGAACCCCGCCTTGAGCACGTCGACCGCCCGTTCACGATCGGCGTGCGAGGCACGCATGGCAGGAACCTGATTCCACGACTGAGCGGGCTGCCCACCCTGCCACGGCTGGAATGCCACGTCGCGACCCTCCCCCCGCTCGACAGTTCTCCCCATCTTCTCATCAGAGACGCAGGGATGGGAGGACGAGTTCCCCCGTGCGGCCCCCAATGCCGCAGGGCGGCCACCCCGGAGGGTGGCCGCCCTGTGGACGGTGTACGGACCAGGATTACTGGTTGTACGGGCCGTAGTCGTAGTCCTCCAGCGGGACCGCCTGGCCGGAGCCGGTGCCGAAGGGCGAGTAGTCGATGTCGTCGTAACCGACGGCCGAGTACATCGCGGCCTTGGCCTCCTCGGTGGGCTCGACCCGGATGTTGCGGTAACGGGACAGGCCCGTACCGGCCGGGATGAGCTTACCGATGATGACGTTCTCCTTGAGGCCGATGAGGCTGTCGGACTTGGCGTTGATCGCCGCGTCCGTCAGGACTCGGGTCGTCTCCTGGAAGGAGGCGGCCGACAGCCAGGATTCCGTCGCCAGCGAAGCCTTGGTGATACCCATCAGCTGCGGACGGCCGGAGGCCGGGTGGCCGCCTTCCGCCACGACGCGACGGTTCTCGCTCTCGAACTTCGTGCGCTCCACCAGCTCGCCCGGCAGCAGTTCGGCGTCGCCGGACTCGATGATCGTCACACGGCGCAGCATCTGCCGGATGATGATCTCGATGTGCTTGTCGTGGATCGCCACGCCCTGGCTGTTGTAGACCTTCTGGACCTCGCCGACCAGGTGGACCTGGACGGCACGCTGGCCGAGGATCCGCAGCACGTCGTGCGGGTTGATCGCACCCACGGTCAGCGGCTGGCCGACCTGGACGTGATCGCCCTCGCCCACCAGCAGACGGGCGCGCTTGGAGACGCCGTAAGCCGTCTCGTCGCTGCCGTCGTCCGGCGTGACGATGACCTTCTTGGTCTTCTCGGTCTCCTCGATCCGGACGCGGCCGGCCGCCTCCGAGATCGGGGCGACACCCTTGGGCGTACGGGCCTCGAAGAGCTCGACGACACGCGGCAGACCCAGGGTGATGTCGTCACCGGCCACACCACCGGTGTGGAAGGTACGCATCGTCAGCTGGGTGCCGGGCTCACCGATGGACTGGGCGGCGATGATGCCGACCGCCTCACCGATGTCGACCAGCTTGCCGGTGGCCAGCGAACGGCCGTAGCAGAAGGCACAGGTGCCGACCGCCGACTCACAGGTCAGGACCGAGCGGGTCTTGACCTCCTCGACGCCCGCGTTGACCAGCGCGTCGATGAGCACGTCACCGAGGTCCACGTTGGCCGGCGCGACGACCTTGCCGTCGACGACGACGTCCTCGGCCAGCATGCGTGCGTAGACGCTGGACTCGACGTCGTCCGCCTTGCGCAGCACGCCGGCGGCGTCCTTCGAGGCGATCCGCAGCTTGAGGCCGCGCTCGGTGCCGCAGTCCTCCTCGCGGATGATGACGTCCTGGGAGACGTCGACCAGACGACGGGTGAGGTAACCGGAGTCGGCGGTACGGAGGGCGGTGTCCGCCAGACCCTTACGGGCACCGTGGGTGGAGATGAAGTACTCCAGCACGGACAGACCCTCGCGGAACGACGCCTTGATCGGACGCGGGATGGTCTCGTTCTTCGCGTTCGACACCAGACCGCGCATACCGGCGATCTGCCGCATCTGCATCATGTTTCCTCGGGCACCCGAGTCAACCATCATGAAGATGGGGTTGGTCTTGGGGAAGTTCTCGTTCATCGCCTCGGCGACCTCATTGGTCGCCTTGGTCCAGATGTTGATCAGTTCCTGAGTGCGCTCGTCCTTGGTGATCAGACCGCGCTCGTACTGCTTCTGGACCTTCTCGTCCTGGGCCTCGTAGCCCGCGACGATGGCCTTCTTGGCCTCCGGCACGACGATGTCCGACACGGCGACGGTGACGCCGGAACGGGTCGCCCAGTGGAAGCCGGCCGCCTTCAGGTTGTCGAGCGTCGCCGCCACGATGACCTTCGGGTAGCGCTCGGCCAGGTCGTTGACGATCGCGGAGAGCTGCTTCTTGCCCACCGAGTAGTCGACGAACGGGTAGTCCTCGGGCAGCAGCTCGTTGAAGAGCGCACGGCCCAGGGTCGTCCGCAGCCGGAAGCTGTCACCCTGCTGCCACTCGGGCTCGCCCTCCTCCGGAACCGGCGGGGTCCAGCCGCGGGGCGGAACCGTACCGATCGGGAAGCGGATGTCGACCTTCGCCTGGAGCGAGAGCTCCTTGGCGTCGAACGCCATGATCGCCTCGGCGGTCGAGCCGAACGCGCGGCCCTCACCGATGACCTTGCGCTCCTCTTCATCCGTGGTGAGGAAGAAGAGGCCGAGCACCATGTCCTGGGTCGGCATGGTGACCGGACGGCCGTCGGCCGGCTTGAGGATGTTGTTCGAGGACAGCATCAGGATGCGGGCCTCGGCCTGCGCCTCCGCGGACAGCGGGAGGTGGACGGCCATCTGGTCACCGTCGAAGTCCGCGTTGAACGCGGTGCAGACGAGCGGGTGGATCTGAATGGCCTTGCCCTCGACCAGCTGCGGCTCGAAGGCCTGGATGCCGAGGCGGTGCAGGGTGGGCGCACGGTTCAGCAGCACCGGGTGCTCGGCGATGACCTCTTCGAGGACGTCGTACACGACGGTGCGGCCGCGCTCGACCATGCGCTTGGCCGACTTGATGTTCTGCGCGTGGTTCAGGTCCACCAGGCGCTTCATCACGAACGGCTTGAAGAGCTCCAGCGCCATGGCCTTGGGCAGACCGCACTGGTGCAGCTTCAGCTGCGGACCGACGACGATGACGGAACGCGCCGAGTAGTCGACCCGCTTACCGAGCAGGTTCTGACGGAAGCGGCCCTGCTTGCCCTTGAGCATGTCGGACAGCGACTTCAGCGGACGGTTGCCGGGGCCCGTGACCGGGCGACCACGACGGCCGTTGTCGAAGAGCGCGTCGACGGCCTCCTGGAGCATGCGCTTCTCGTTGTTCACGATGATCTCGGGCGCGCCGAGGTCGAGAAGCCGCTTCAGGCGGTTGTTGCGGTTGATGACACGGCGGTACAGGTCGTTCAGGTCGGAGGTCGCGAAGCGGCCACCGTCCAGCTGCACCATCGGACGCAGGTCCGGCGGGATCACCGGGATGCAGTCCAGCACCATGCCCTTGGGGCTGTTGCGGGTCTGCAGGAAGGCGGAGACGACCTTGAGGCGCTTGAGCGCACGGGTCTTCTTCTGGCCCTTGCCGGTCCGGATGATCTCGCGGAGGCGCTCGGCCTCCTCCTCCAGGTCGAAGGTCTCCAGGCGCTTCTGCAGCGCCGCGGCACCCATCGAACCGTCGAAGTACGTACCGAAGCGGTCGCGCAGCTCGCGGTAGAGCAGCTCGTCGCCCTCCAGGTCCTGGACCTTGAGGTTCTTGAAGCGGTTCCAGACCTCGTCGAGACGGTCGATCTCGCGCTGCGCACGGTCGCGCAGCTGCTTCATCTCACGCTCGGCACCCTCGCGCACCTTGCGGCGCACGTCGGCCTTGGCGCCCTCGGCCTCCAGCTCGGCCAGGTCGGTCTCGAGCTTCTTGGCGCGGGCCTCCAGGTCGGAGTCGCGGCGCTGCTCGATCTGCTGACGCTCGACGGAGACGTGGGCCTCCAGCGAGGGCAGATCGCGGGTGCGGCGCTCCTCGTCCACGTACGTGATCATGTACGCGGCGAAGTAGATGACCTTCTCGAGGTCCTTGGGCGCGAGGTCCAGCAGGTAACCCAGCCGGCTCGGGACACCCTTGAAGTACCAGATGTGGGTGACGGGAGCGGCCAGCTCGATGTGGCCCATCCGCTCACGGCGCACCTTGGCGCGAGTGACCTCGACGCCGCACCGCTCGCAGATGATGCCCTTGAAGCGGACGCGCTTGTACTTACCGCAGTAGCACTCCCAGTCCCGGGTCGGGCCGAAGATCTTCTCGCAGAAGAGGCCGTCCTTCTCGGGCTTGAGGGTGCGGTAGTTGATGGTCTCCGGCTTCTTGACCTCACCGTGGGACCACTGACGGATGTCGTCAGCGGTGGCGAGGCCGATCCGCAGCTCGTCGAAGAAGTTGACGTCGAGCACTATGCGTCAATCCCTCTCAGGGTCGTGTCTAGGTGGTCTGGACGGGGTCCGGGGCGGGGCCGGGGGCCTCTCTGGGCAGAGGCTCCCGGCCAGACCCGTCAGACCTCTTCGACGCTGCTCGGCTCGCGCCGGGACAGGTCGATGCCGAGCTCCTCCGCAGCGCGGAAGACGTCCTCGTCGGTGTCGCGCATCTCGATGGACATGCCGTCCGAGGACAGCACCTCCACGTTGAGGCACAGGGACTGCATCTCCTTGATGAGGACCTTGAAGGACTCGGGGATGCCGGGCTCCGGGATGTTCTCGCCCTTGACGATGGCCTCGTAGACCTTCACGCGGCCGGTGACGTCGTCGGACTTGATCGTCAGCAGCTCCTGGAGGGCGTACGCGGCGCCGTAAGCCTCCAGCGCCCACACCTCCATCTCACCGAAGCGCTGGCCACCGAACTGGGCCTTACCACCCAGCGGCTGCTGGGTGATCATCGAGTACGGACCGGTCGAGCGGGCGTGCAGCTTGTCGTCGACCAGGTGGTGGAGCTTGAGGATGTACATGTACCCGACCGAGATCGGGTCCGGGAACGGCTCACCGGAGCGGCCGTCGAAGAGCCGGGCCTTGCCGGAGCTCTTGACCATCCGCTCACCGTCGCGGTTGGGGAGCGTCGACTCGAAGAGACCGGCGAGCTCGTCCTCGCGCGCACCGTCGAAGACCGGGGTCGCGACGTTGGTGCGCGGCGCGACGTCGTCGGCGCCGATCGCCTGGAGCCGCTGCTGCCACTCCTCGCCGCCCTCGACCTTCCAGCCCTGGCTGGCGAGCCAGCCGAGGTGGATCTCCAGGACCTGTCCCGGGTTCATTCGGGACGGGACACCCAGCGGGTTGAGGATGATGTCGACCGGGGTGCCGTCCTCCAGGAACGGCATGTCCTCGACCGGCAGGATCTTCGAGATGACGCCCTTGTTGCCGTGGCGGCCGGCGAGCTTGTCACCGTCGGTGATCTTGCGCTTCTGCGCGACGTAGACGCGAACCAGCTGGTTCACGCCCGGCGGCAGCTCGTCGCCCTCTTCGCGGTCGAAGACGCGGACGCCGATGACCTTGCCGATCTCACCGTGCGGCACCTTCAGCGAGGTGTCGCGCACCTCGCGCGCCTTCTCACCGAAGATCGCGCGCAGCAGGCGCTCCTCGGGGGTCAGCTCGGTCTCGCCCTTGGGCGTGACCTTGCCGACGAGGATGTCGCCGGCGACGACCTCGGCACCGATCCGGATGATGCCGCGCTCGTCGAGGTCGGAGAGGACCTCCTCGGAGACGTTCGGGATGTCCCGGGTGATCTCCTCGGGGCCGAGCTTGGTGTCACGGGCGTCGACCTCGTGCTCCTCGATGTGGATCGAGGAGAGGACGTCGTCCTGCACGAGGCGCTGCGACAGGATGATCGCGTCCTCGTAGTTGTGGCCCTCCCACGGCATGAACGCGACGAGCAGGTTCTTGCCGAGCGCCATCTCGCCCTGGTCCGTGGACGGACCGTCGGCGAGGACCTGGCCCTCGATGACCCGCGCGCCCTCATCCACGACGACCTTCTGGTTGAAGGAGGTGCCCTGGTTGGAGCGGGTGAACTTGGCGACGCGGTACGTGGTGTACGTGCCGTCGTCGTTGGCGACGGTGATGTAGTCCGCGGAGACCTCCTGGACCACACCGTCCTTCTCCGCCTTGATGACGTCGCCGGCGTCGACCGCGCAGCGGTACTCCATGCCGGTGCCGACCAGCGGCGATTCCGCCTTGATCAGCGGAACGGCCTGGCGCATCATGTTCGATCCCATGAGCGCGCGGTTGGCGTCGTCGTGCTCGAGGAACGGGATCATGGCGGTCGCGGCCGACACCATCTGGCGCGGCGAGACGTCCATGAAGTGCACCTCGTCGGCGGGGACCAGGTCGACCTCGCCGCCGCGGCGGCGGACCAGGACACGCTGCTCGGCGAACCGCATGTCGTCGGTCAGCTTCGCGTTGGCCTGGGCGATGAGGAAGCGGTCCTCCTCGTCGGCGGTGAGGTAGTCCACCTCTTCGGTGACCTGACCGTCGACGACCTTGCGGTACGGGGTCTCGATGAAGCCGAAGACGTTGACCCGGCCGTACGAGGCGAGCGAGCCGATCAGACCGATGTTCGGGCCTTCCGGCGTCTCGATCGGGCACATGCGGCCGTAGTGCGACGGGTGCACGTCACGGACGTCCAGGCCGGCCCGCTCACGGGAGAGACCACCCGGGCCCAGCGCCGACAGACGGCGCTTGTGGGTCAGACCCGACAGCGGGTTGGTCTGGTCCATGAACTGCGACAGCTGGCTGGTGCCGAAGAACTCCTTGATGGAGGCGACGACCGGCCGGATGTTGATCAGCGTCTGCGGCGTGATCGCCTCGACGTCCTGGGTGGTCATGCGCTCGCGCACGACGCGCTCCATACGAGCCAGACCCGTGCGGACCTGGTTCTGGATGAGCTCGCCGACGTTGCGCAGACGACGGTTGCCGAAGTGGTCGATGTCGTCGGTCTCGACGACGATCGTGGTGCCGTTCTCGCCGATCGTCTCGGTCTCGCCGGCGTGCAGCTTCACCAGGTACTTGATCGTGGCGATGACGTCGTCGGTGGTGAGCACACCGGCGTCCAGCGGCTCGTCGCCACCGAGCTTCTTGTTGACCTTGTAGCGGCCGACCTTGGCGAGGTCGTAGCGCTTCGGGTTGAAGTAGAGGTTCTCCAGCAGCGTCTGCGCGGCCTCACGGGTCGGCGGCTCGCCCGGACGCAGCTTGCGGTAGATGTCCAGCAGCGCGTCGTCCTGGCCCTGGGTGTGGTCCTTCTCCAGGGTGGCGCGCATGGACTCGTAGTCGCCGAACTCCTCGAGGATCTGCTCGGTGGTCCAGCCGAGCGCCTTGAGCAGGACGGTGACGGACTGCTTGCGCTTGCGGTCGATGCGGACACCGACCATGTCGCGCTTGTCGATCTCCATCTCCAGCCAGGCACCCCGGGACGGGATGATCTTGGCCGAGAAGATGTCCTTGTCGGACGTCTTGTCGATGGAGCTGTCGAAGTACACGCCCGGCGAGCGGACCAGCTGCGACACCACGACACGCTCGGTGCCGTTGATGACGAAGGTGCCCTTGTTCGTCATGAGCGGGAAGTCGCCCATGAAGACCGTCTGGGACTTGATCTCACCGGTCTCGTTGTTGGTGAACTCCGCCGTGACGAAGAGCGGGGCGGCGTACGTGAAGTCGCGCTCCTTGCACTCGTCGATGGAGTTCTTCGGGGGCTCGAAGCGGTGGTCGCGGAACGTCAGCGACATCGACCCGGAGAAGTCCTCGATCGGGGAGATCTCTTCGAAGATCTCTTCAAGACCGGACTTGGTGGGAACTTCCTGCCCACTCTCCAGCGCAGCCTCGACGCGACCCTTCCATGCGGCATTGCCGAGCAGCCAGTCGAAGCTTTCGGTCTGCAGCGCAAGGAGGTTCGGAACCCCGAGGGGCTCCTTGATCTTCGCAAAAGAGATGCGCAGCGGGGCGGTGCTGTCGCCGTTGTTCGTATTGGCAGTCGAGGCGTTGCGCGAGGCGGCCAAGAGGGGGTCCTTCCGAGGGCTCGGACTCACTACGCGCGTACCGGTTCCGAATCGAGCAGACTGAGGGAAAGCCCAGGTCAGGGCGGATCGTCCAGCTTTGCTCGGGCTCGGATATGCCCCTGGTGACGGGCAGGGAGCAGCTAACAGGCAGCGCAAAGGGTCAGTGTAGCCACAAGGCCCACTGATGTCCAGGGCGAGTTTCCGGAGATCGGTTCAGCACCGTGATACCGATCTTCTCCCTCCGGGAAGTCGCGTCCTCCGTAGTGCCGGAGGATCCCCTCGTTTGTTCTTCTCAATGCCCTGCGCCTGCCGAAAGCCCTGCGCCAGTGGCGCACACCGATGCTTCCCTCTTCGTCGGCGATCCATGCCTCGAACCCTGGATCGCTTCAGCGTCGCGTCCCGAGAATTGCGCGCCGCGTCCGGTTCGTCAAGGCCCCCCACCTCTGCGAGATCGTCACATGGGAGCACGTCCGGGCAACGAAGATCACCATACTCGCACTCCGGCCGGAGGCAACGCAGCCCGGGCGAGCACGCCGAAGGGCGACCACCCGTATGGGTGATCGCCCTTGGCTGGGTGTCCGTTACACCTCAGGTGGCACGGACGTGAGTCGGAGACTCAGTGGGGTCACTTGACCTCGACGGAGGCACCGGCGCCCTTGAGGGCCTCGGCGGCCTTCTCGGCGGCGTCCTTGGCGACCTTCTCGAGGACCGGCTTCGGGGTGCCGTCGACGAGGTCCTTGGCCTCCTTCAGGCCCAGGGAGGTCAGCTCACGCACGACCTTGATGACCTGGATCTTCTTGTCGCCCGCACCGGTGAGGATGACGTCGAACTCGTCCTTCTCCTCCTCGGCGGCGGCGGCCGGGGCACCCGGGACGCCGGCGGCGACGACGGCGGCCGGGGCGGCAGCGGTGACGTCGAACTTGTCCTCGAACGCCTTCACGAACTCGGAGAGCTCGATGAGGGTCATCTCCTCGAACTGCGCGAGCAGGTCTTCCTGGCTGAGCTTCGCCATGATGGGCGATCCTTCCACTAATTCGGCAGGTGCCGGATGTACATGTGAGGCGGGCGTACGTTCGGGCCCGCTGTGGCCTCCCGGCCTAGGCGTACCTGGGCGCGGGGTGCCAATGTGCGAGCCGAATTACTCGGCACCGCCCTGCTCGGCCTGCTTGGCGCGAAGCGCTTCCGCGGTGCGGACGAACTTCGACGGCAGCGCCTGGAAGAGCGCGGCAGCCTGCGACTGCTTGCCCTTCATGGCACCGGCCAGCTTGCTGAGCAGAACCTCGCGGGACTCGAGGTCCGCAAGCTTCTTGATCTCGTCGGCGGACAGCGCCTTGCCTTCAAGGACACCGCCCTTGATGACGAGAGCGGGGTTGTCCTTGGCGAAGTCACGAAGACCCTTCGCCGCCTCGACCGGGTCACCGGTCACAAAGGCGACAGCCGTCGAGCCACTGAGGTGCTCGTCCAGCTGAATCCCGGCCTCATTGGCCGCGATCTTGGTCAGCGTGTTCTTCACCACACGGTACTGAGCGTTCTCGCCGAGAGAACGACGCAGCTCCTTGAGCTGCGCCACAGTCAGTCCGGTGTAAGAGGTAACAACAGCTGCGTTGGAGTCACGCAGCTTCTGCGTGATCTCCTCAACGGCTGCGATCTTGTCAGACGTCGCCATGAGCCTCGGCCTCCTTCCGGGTGATGAGGACCGCGCAGAAGGGGCTGGGCAAAACAAACGCCCCGGCGCAGGCGCACGGGGCGAGAACTCGACCAGGCTGACGCCCGGGAGCTTTCTTCCACAGTCACCTGCGCAGGTCGTCCGCAGCTAGCGGATCCTTCGGCCTCCACACGCCCGGGGTTCGGACGCGCAGCGACAACCAGCGGTCTTTGGCTTCCCGCATACGGTACGGGAGCGGCCTGCGTCAGGCAAATCGGCCGACAGGGGGCGCCGGCCGCGCCCCCTGCCCGCCGTTCAGCGGCTCACTTACGGCTTGCCGACCTTGTCGAAGTCCACCGTGTCACCGGCTGCCGGCACCTGGTCGGGGACCTTGGTGCCGTAGTGCGAGTAGAAGACCGTCGAGTCGTACGGGACCTTGCCGCCGACCAGCTGCTCGCGCTTCTTGACCAGCAGGTTGTCCGAGCCGATCCACAGGTCGATGGCCTCCTGGCCCGCACCGGACTGCTTGAGCTGCTGCTCCAGCGCCTTCATGTCCGACTCGCTGATGTTCTTCGACTGCATGCGGGTCAGCTCGGAGATCGAGAGGGTGCCGGTGTAGTGGGTGGCCTGGACGCCGCGGACGTCCTCCTTGCCGGCCTCCTTGACCTTGCCGGAGGCGATCAGCAGCTCCATCGCCCGGGTCGGGTTGTTGTTGTTCATCTGGTCCTTGATCAGGGCACCGGCCGGGCCCATCTTCTTGGCCAGGGCGTCGTAGTCGTACTTGACCCAGGACTTGCCGCCCATCGGCGTACCCAGGTTCATGTACATCGCGTCCGACGTGTACACGGCCTTCATGGGCTTGCCGGCCATCATCCCCGCGGACTGCGTGATGTCGAGGTTCATCCGCATGCCCTGGGACCAGTCCATCGCACCCTTCATCGACTGGGTGGAGGTGGCGTTCTTGAGCGTGCCGTCGACCTCGGCGGACTTCTTGCCGCCGGTCTGCTGCGCGGCCGTCTTCAGCGACGCCAACGCCACCTGGAGCGGGGACTGACCGGAGCCCGCTCCACCGTCACTACCGCCGCTGCCGCCGGCGTTGTCGCTCTTGCCGCCGTTACAGGCCGTCAGACCGGCCATCATGACAACTCCCGCCACCACGGCGGCCATACGCGTGCTGCGCACTGAGCTCCCCCTTTAGCTTTCCCTTGCTGGGCGTCGGGAGGACTTTAGACCAGACGGGTGACAGTGCATGCGTCAGGCCCCGCTCTCCCAGCACGGGAGAGCGGGGCCTGAAGGCGTTACGCGCGCTATGAGGCGTCGATCAGGGAGATCAGACGGCCTCGTCCTCGACGAGGAGGTTGCGGGTGCGGTTGGCGTCCACGGGGATGCCAGGGCCCATCGTGGTGGTGATGGTGGCCTTCTTGATGTAGCGGCCCTTGGCGGCGGACGGCTTGAGACGGGTGATCTCCTCAAGCGCCGCGGCGTAGTTCTCCACCAGCTTGGTCTCGTCGAAGGAGACCTTGCCGATGATGAAGTGGAGGTTCGCGTGCTTGTCCACGCGGAACTCGATCTTGCCGCCCTTGATGTCGGTGACAGCCTTGGCGACATCCGGGGTGACCGTGCCGGTCTTCGGGTTCGGCATCAGACCACGGGGACCGAGCACGCGGCCGAGGCGGCCGACCTTGCCCATCAGGTCCGGGGTGGCGACGACGGCGTCGAAGTCCAGACGGCCCTTGGAGACCTCGTCGATCAGTTCGTCCGAGCCGACGATGTCGGCGCCGGCGGCTTCCGCGGCCGCAGCACGGTCACCGGTCGCGAAGACCAGGACCCGGGCGGTCTTACCGGTGCCGTGCGGGAGGTTCACGGTGCCACGGACCATCTGGTCGGCCTTGCGCGGGTCGACGCCCAGACGCATGGCGACCTCGACGGTCGCGTCGAACTTGGTGGACGAGGTGTCCTTGGCGAGACGGACGGCCTCGAGCGGGGCGTACAGACGCTCCCGGTCGATCTTCGCGTCCGCGTTGCGAAGAGTCTTGCTGCGCTTCACTTCTGCTCCTGATGCAGTGGGATGGAGTCGTGGTCCGGACCAGCGCCTGGTCCTGCCACGGGGTGCCAAAGGGGCTGGGATCAGCCCTCGACCGTGATGCCCATGGAACGGGCGGTGCCGGCGATGATCTTCTCGGCGGCGTCCAGGTCGTTGGCGTTCAGGTCGGGCATCTTGGTGGTGGCGATGTCACGGACCTGGTCGCGGGTGATCTTGGCGACCTTGGTCTTGTGCGGCTCGCCGGAGCCCTTCTCCACGCCCGCGGCCTTCAGGATGAGCTTGGCGGCCGGGGGGGTCTTGGTGACGAAGGTGAAGGAGCGGTCCTCGTAGACCGTGATCTCCACCGGCACGACCATGCCACGCTGCGACTCGGTCGCGGCGTTGTAGGCCTTGCAGAACTCCATGATGTTGACGCCGTGCTGACCCAGCGCGGGGCCGACCGGCGGAGCCGGGTTCGCGGCACCGGCCTGGATCTGGAGCTTGATGAGCCCCGTGACCTTCTTCTTCTTGGGAGGCATGCTCTCTCCGGGTCCTGGTTTCCCTCGCTCACCGCCGGGCGCTTGGACCCGGTGTCGACGGTCGACCGTGCTCGGGCCCTCGTTCCTCGGACCCTGCGCGCTCTCCCTTTCGACACCGGCGCGCCCTTCGGCTCGCTCGGTTGTGAGAGTGTTTCGCCGATCCATCCGGTCATCCGGATGGAGGCATACCGCACAACGATAACGGGTATGGTCGCGCGGCCAAAAACCGACAGGTCAGACAGGCTGGCGCCCGTCTGACCTGGCCGGTGGCTGGTGGTCCGGGGAGGCCGTGCGGCCCTCCCGGATCAGGGGTACTCGATCAGTTCTTCTGGATCTGGTCGAAGGACAGCTCGACCGGGGTCTCCCGGCCGAAGATCTCGACCAGGCCCTTGACCTTCTTCGAGTCGGCGTTGATCTCGTTGATCGTCGCCTGGAGCGTCGCGAACGGACCGTCGGTGACCGTGACGGAGTCGCCCACCTCGAAGTCCAGGACCTGGACCTCGACCTTGCGGGACGGCGCCGGCTTGCCCTCGGCCGCGGCGGCCTCCTTGGCGGCCTTCTCCTCGGCCTCCGGGGCGAGCATCTTGACGATCTCGTCCAGCGTCAGCGGGTAGGGGTCGTAGGCGTTGCCGACGAAGCCGGTGACGCCCGGGGTGTTGCGGACGACGCCCCAGGACTCGTTCGTCAGGTCCATGCGCACGAGCACGTAGCCCGGGAGCTTGTTCTGGCGGACGGTACGGCGGTCGCCGTTCTTGATCTGGACGACCTCTTCCTGGGGCACCTCGGCCTGGAAGATGTAGTCCTCGACGTTCAGCGAGACGGCGCGCTGTTCGAGGTTGGTCTTCACGCGGTTCTCGTAGCCCGCGTAGGTGTGGATGACGTACCACTCACCGGGCAGACCGCGCAGTTCGTCGCGGAGGGCGTCCACCGGGTCGACCGGCTCCGGCTCCTCGGCGGACTCGTCCTCGGCGACCTCGACGGTGGCCTCGGAGTCCTCCTCGACGTGCACCGCGTCCTCTTCGGCGGGCTCGCCGGCGGCGGCTTCCTCGGCGTCGAACTCGTCGACGGTGTCGGCGCCCTCGACGATCTCCTGCGCGGTGTCTTCGCCCACGACCTCGGCCGAGGCAGCCGCGTCAACGTCGGCCGCTGCCGTCTCGGCGGATTCGGCGGCGTCGTTCAGGTTCGGGTCAGACACGGTGGCTGCTTCTTCCTGGCTTCAAGGGGTTGAACATGCGAAATGGCGCCCGCGCAGGCGCCCTCCGCGGGATCAGCCGAAGACGTACCCGACGACTCGGTTGATTCCCAAGTCAATCACGGTTACGAGACCGATGATGATGACAACGAAGACGATCACCACACTGGTGTACGTCGACAGCTGGTGGCGCGTGGGCCAGACGACCTTGCGGAGTTCCGCGATGACCTGGCGGTAGAAAAGCGCGAGACGTGCGAAGGGGCCCTTCTTGCCGCGCTTGCCGCCGCGCCGGGGCTTCTTCTGGGAGTCAGCGGCCTCGTCCTCGGAGCGACCGCGCTCAGGCATGTCGATGGAGCCCAGGGCGTCCGTCACTCGTCCTCACCTGAATCCGGTCGTGGCCGTGCCGCGCCCTGCCCTGCCGCACGGCGGTGCATTACATACGTACACGTGCACGCACTGCGGTGAGAGTGCGTGTAGCAGGGCCGGAGGGACTTGAACCCCCAACCGCTGGTTTTGGAGACCAGTGCTCTACCAATTGAGCTACGACCCTTTGTGGTTCCCCAACCTACCGCATGCGGGCGACTGCACTAAGTGCGTTCTCCGCGGCTGCCTGTTGAGGGCCAACGGTCAGCGAGTGTACGTGCTTCCGGGCCGGGCGTCGAACACGATCCTCCCGGGTGGTGGTCGCAAACCCGCGTATCGGGCCCGGCGGAGGTCTGCAACGATGCATGTATGAGCGCTGCAAACCCTTCCGTTTCGTCCCCCACCGACCGCCGGGTCTCGGCCCGCGTCGGTTCGATCTCCGAGTCGGCGACCCTCGCCGTCGACGCCAAGGCGAAGGCCCTCAAGGCCGCCGGACGCCCGGTGATCGGCTTCGGCGCCGGTGAGCCGGACTTCCCCACGCCCGACTACATCGTCGAGGCGGCCGCGGAGGCCTGCCGCAACCCGAAGTTCCACCGCTACACCCCGGCCGGCGGCCTCCCCGAGCTGAAGGCCGCGATCGCCGCGAAGACGCTGCGCGACTCGGGCTACGAGGTCGAGGCGGCGAACGTCCTGGTGACGAACGGCGGCAAGCAGGCGATCTACGAGGCGTTCGCGGCGATCCTCGACCCGGGTGACGAGGTCATCGTGCCCGCTCCGTACTGGACCACCTACCCGGAGTCGATCCGGCTGGCCGGCGGTGTGCCGGTAGACGTGGTCGCGGACGAGACCACCGGCTACCGCGTGACCGTGGAGCAGCTGGAGGCGGCGCGCACGGAGCGCACGAAGGTGCTGCTGTTCGTCTCGCCGTCGAACCCGACCGGCGCGGTCTACACCCGCGAGCAGGTCGAGGCGGTCGGCCGCTGGGCCGCGGAGCACGGCCTGTGGGTGCTCACCGACGAGATCTACGAGCACCTGGTCTACGGCGACGCGCAGTTCGCGTCGCTGCCGGTGGTCGTGCCCGAGCTGCGCGACAAGTGCATCATCGTCAACGGCGTGGCCAAGACGTACGCGATGACCGGCTGGCGGGTGGGCTGGGCGATCGGCCCCAAGGACGTCATCAAGGCCGCGACGAACCTCCAGTCGCACGCCACGTCCAACGTCTCCAACGTCGCGCAGGTGGCGGCCATCGCGGCCGTCTCGGGCGATCTGACGGCCGTCGAGGAGATGAAGGTCGCCTTCGACCGGCGCCGCAAGACGATCGTGCGGATGCTCAACGAGATCGACGGGGTGCTCTGCCCGGAGCCCGAGGGCGCGTTCTACGCGTACCCGTCGGTGAAGGAGCTGCTCGGCAAGGAGATCCGTGGCAAGCGGCCGCAGAGCAGTGTGGAGCTGGCCGAGCTGATCCTGGAGGAGGCGGAGGTCGCCGTCGTCCCGGGTGAGGCCTTCGGCACCCCCGGCTACCTGCGGCTTTCCTACGCGCTCGGGGACGAGGACCTGGTCGAGGGCGTCTCCCGGATCCAGAAGCTGCTGGCGGAGGCCAAGTAGGAACGACCTCCCGTTCTTGGTGGGTGAGCGGGCGGCCGGACGCGTTCCGGCCGCCCGTTCCTGCGTTCTCCCGGACACCCCTTCGGGAAAGGGCCTACCGGCGCGCCGCCCGGATACGGCAAGATCCTCAGATGGAGCACTCTTCAGCGGGACTTCCCCCGAACCCCCCGTGCACCCGTGCCCGTGACGGAGCCGCCCTCCGAGACCTGCGCCGGCTGCCGAAGGCCCATCTGCACCTGCACTTCACCGGTTCGATGCGGTCCGCGACCCTGCTGGACCTCGCCGACAAGTACGGCGTCCATCTGCCCGAGGCCCTGCGGGGCGGTGAGCCGCCCCAGCTGCGTGCCACGGACGAGCGGGGCTGGTTCCGCTTCCAGCGGCTGTACGACATCGCGCGTTCGTGCCTGCGCGCGCCCGAGGACATCCAGCGGCTGGTCCACGAGGCCGCCGAGGAGGACGTCCGGGACGGCTCGCGCTGGCTGGAGATCCAGGTCGACCCGACCTCGTACGCGCCCCGGCTGGGCGGGCTGATCCCGGCCCTGGAGATCATCCTGGACGCGGTGCACACCGCCTCCCGGGACACCGGTCTGGGGATCCGCGTGGTGATCGCCGCGAACCGTACGAGGCATCCGCTGGACGCCCGGACGCTGGCACGGCTCGCGGTGCGCTACGCGGACCGGGGCGTGATCGGTTTCGGGCTCTCCAACGACGAACGCCGGGGTTTCGCGCGGGACTTCGACCGGGCCTTCGCGATCGCCCGGGAGGCCGGTCTGCTGGCGGCGCCGCACGGCGGTGAGCTGTCCGGGCCGGCCAGCGTCCGGGACTGCCTGGACGATCTGCACGCCGGCCGGGTGGGGCACGGCGTACGGGCCGCGGAGGATCCCGTGCTGCTGCGCAGGCTGGCCGAGCGCCAGGTGACCTGTGAGGTCTGCCCGGCCTCGAACGTGGCGCTGGGGGTCTACGAGAAGCCCGAGGACGTACCGCTGCGGACGCTCTTCGACGCCGGGGTGCCGATGGCGCTGGGTGCGGACGACCCGCTGCTGTTCGGCTCGCGGCTGGCCGCGCAGTACGAGCTCGCCCGCACCGTGCACGGCTTCAGCGACGCGGAGCTGGCCGAGCTGGCCCGGCAGTCCGTCCGCGGCTCGCGCGCCCCCGAGGACGAGCAGCGGCGGCTGCTGGCGGAGATCGACGCCTGGCTGGCCGCGTAGGCGCCCAGCGGCCGGCGCGGGGGCCCCGGGCTGCCGTCGTAGGCCCGGGTGGCCCTCGTAGGCCCGGGTGGCCCGTCGTGGCGCCCTGGAGGCCCGGCTAGAGGCTGACGCCGACCGTGACGGGTTCGTTGACGAGGGTGATGCCGAAGGCCGCGTGGACGCCGTCCCGGACCTCGCGGGCCAGGGCGAGCAGGTCCTCGGTGGTGGCCTCGCCGCGGTTGGTGAGCGCGAGGGTGTGCTTGGTCGAGATGCGGGCCGGGCCGGTGCCGTAGCCCTTGGTGAAGCCGGCGCGGTCGATGAGCCAGGCCGCGGAGGTCTTCACCAGGCCGTCGCCGGCCGGGAAGGCGGGCGGGGCGGTGTCGGGGCCGAGGCGGTCCCGGACGCGCTCCAGGAAGGCGGCGTGCTCGGCCTCGGTGAGGATCGGGTTGGTGAAGAACGAGCCGGCCGACCAGGTGTCGTGGTCCTCCGGGTCCAGCACCATGCCCTTGCCGGCGCGCAGCGCCAGGACGGTCTTGCGGGCGATGTCCAGCGGGACCCGGTCGCCGACCTCGACGCCGAGGGCGCGGGCGGTCTCGGCGTACTTCAGGGGCGCGGAGAGCCCGCCGGCGTCCTCCAGGGCGAGGCGGACCCGCAGGACCACGAAGCGGTCGGGGTGCTGCTTGAAGCGGCTGTCGCGGTAGGCGAAGCCGCACTGCTCGTTGGTGAGGGTGACGGTCTCGCCGGCCCGGCGGTCGTAGGCGGTGACCTCGGTGATCGTGGTGGCGACCTCCTGGCCGTACGCGCCGACGTTCTGGACCGGGGTGGCGCCGGCCGAGCCGGGGATGCCGGCCAGGCACTCGATGCCGGCCAGTCCGGCCTCGACGGTGCGGGCGACCGCGTCGGACCAGTTCTCGCCCGCGGCCAGGGTGAGGGCGGTGCCGTCCAGCTCGAAGCCGGTGGTGGCGATGCGCAGGGCCGTGCCGTCGAAGCCCTTGTCGCTGATGACGAGGTTGCTGCCGCCGCCGATGATCAGCAGTGGCGTGCCGGCGTCGTCGGCCGCGCGGACGGCGGCGACCACCTCGTCGTCGGTGGTGGCCGTGATGAGGCGGTTCGCCGGTCCGCCGAGCCGGAAGGTGGTCAGCGGGGCGAGCGGGGCGTTTGCTTCTCCGTGGCGTTCCTGCACGGGCACAAGGGTACGGGGGCGGTCGGACATTCCCGTCCGGCCGCCCCCGGCTCCGTCGTCGGGCGGGCTCAGGCCAGGCGGACGACCGCGCGGGACATGCCCAGCACCTTCTGGCCCGCGCTCATCGCGGTGAGGTCGACGCGGACCGTGCGGGCGTCGTCGTCGAGCTTGGCCGCGACCTTGGCGCTGACCTCGATCTGCGCGCCCTGGTCGTCGTTGGGGACGATGACGGGCTTGGTGAAGCGCACGCCGTATTCGGCGACCGCGCCGGGGTCGCCGGCCCAGTCGGTGACCACCCGGATCGCCTCGGCCATGGTGAACATGCCGTGGGCGATGACGTCGGGCAGGCCGACCTCCTTGGCGAACTTCTCGTTCCAGTGGATGGGGTTGAAGTCGCCGGAGGCGCCCGCGTAGCGGACGAGGGTGGCGCGGTCCACGGGGAAGGTCTGCGCCGGGAGTTCGGTGCCGACCTCGACGTCGTCGTAAGAGATCTTCGCGGTCATCTCAGGCCTCCTCGGCGCGACGGGCCACCAGCTTGGTGAAGGCGGTCACGACGTGTTCGCCCGCCTCGTCGTGCACCTCGCCGCGGATGTCGATGATGTCGTTGCCCGCCATGGTCTTGATCGCCTCGATGGTGGAGGTGACGGCCAGCCGGTCACCGCTGCGCACCGGCCGGGTGTAGGCGAACTTCTGGTCGCCGTGCACCACCCGGCTGTAATCCAGACCGAGTTGCGGGTCCTCGATAACCAGCCCCGCGGCCTTGAAAGTGATCGCGAACACAAAAGTCGGCGGTGCGATCACATCGGGATACCCGAGCGCCTTGGCGGCATCCGCGTCGGTGTAGGCGGGGTTGGGATCCCCGATCGCCTCGGCGAATTCGCGGATCTTTTCCCGGCCGACCTCGTACGGGTCGGTGGGCGGGTACGTGCGTCCGACAAAAGACTGGTCGAGCGCCATGGGCTCGCAACCTCCGTGTACTGATGGTGCTAACGCCGTGAGGCCGCCCCCAGGAATGGGGACGGCCTCACGAACGAGCCTGTGTTATCGCGTCTCGCGGTGCGCGGTGTGCGAGTTGCAGCGCGGGCAGTGCTTCTTCATCTCAAGACGGTCCGGGTCGTTGCGCCGGTTCTTCTTGGTGATGTAGTTCCGCTCCTTGCACTCCACGCAGGCCAGCGTGATCTTCGGGCGGACGTCGGTGGCAGCCACGTGAGTGCTCCTTGACGGACGGTGGACGGATGAACGCAGAAAAGAGTAGCCGATCGAAGGACCGACCCCACAATCGGCTACTGTCAGTAGCGGTGACCGGACTTGAACCGGTGACACAGCGATTATGAGCCGCTTGCTCTACCGACTGAGCTACACCGCTGCGATGCGATCGGTTCCCGCCCGAAGGCGGGTACCTCACACATCAGAGCCCCAATACGGAATCGAACCGTAGACCTTCTCCTTACCATGGAGACGCTCTGCCGACTGAGCTATTGGGGCGAGCGATGAAGACATTACACGGCCCGCCGCCAAACGTGAAATCCGTATCCGCTCCGCGCCCCAACGGCCCCGCGCACCACACCGGTACGACTATTTCGCGCCTGCTCGAAGCTCCCCCGACGGCGCCCTACGCTCGGGGCAACGCTGCGTGATCTTGCACGCCCGTGGCTTCGAGGAGCGCGATGTCCGACAGCAGTTCGCCGCAGCCGCACCCCCGGCCGGGACAGCCCGGCGGACCCGGCCGGCACACCAGGTCGGACGGCGCCGCGCTGGTCCTGTGCGGCGCCCGGCTCGCCGACGGCCGCACCGTGGA
Organism: Streptomyces sp. NPDC059649; assembly: GCF_042734445.1. Lineage (NCBI taxonomy): Bacteria > Bacillati > Actinomycetota > Actinomycetes > Kitasatosporales > Streptomycetaceae > Streptomyces > Streptomyces sp. NPDC059649. The sequence goes on along the minus strand of NZ_JBHWDV010000021.1, from coordinate 64,829 downwards.
CGTACGGCTCGGCGGCGGACGCATCGAGGCCGTGGGCACGGCCGGCAGCCTCGCCCCCCAGGGAGCCCGCGTCGATCTGGCCGGCTATCTGCTGCTGCCCGCCCCCGCCGAGCCGCACGCACACTGCGACACCGCCCTGACGGCGGACTCCGACGGCCCGGCCTCCGACTCCCCCGAGGACGTCCAGCGGCGCACCACGGAGGCCGCGCTGCTCCAGCTGGGTCACGGGGCCACCGCCTCCCGGAGCCACGTCCGGATCGGCGACGTGCAGGGCCTGCGCTCGCTGGAGGCGGTGCTGCAGGCCCGCCGGTCGCTGCGCGGGCTGGCGGACCTGGCGGCGGTGGCGGTGCCGCGGGTGCTGACCGGGCTCGCCGGGGCCGACGGGCTGGCGATGCTCCGGGACGCCGTCAAGATGGGCGCGTCGGTCATCGGCGGCTGCCCGGATCTGGACCCCGATCCGGCCGGGTACGTCGAGACGGTGCTGGAACTCGCCGGGGAGCACGGCTGCCCGGTGGACCTGCACACGGACGGTGACGACCCGGCCCGGCTGGCCCGGTTCGCGGCGATGTCCGGCGGGCTGCGGTCCGGTGTGGCGCTGGGCCCGTGCGCCGGGATGGCCCGGATGCCGCGCAGCGTGGCCTCGCGGGTCGCCGAGCAACTGGCCGCCGCCGACGTCGCCGTGGTCTGTCTGCCGCAGGGCGACTGCACCGGCCTGGAGCGGTACGGCTCGCGGGTGTCGCGGCCGGCGCCGGTGCGGCTGCTGCGGGCGGCCGGGGTGCGGGTGGCGGCCGGCAGCGGGGCGCTGCGGGACGTGGCGAACCCGGTGGGACGCGGCGACCCGTTGGAGGCCGCGTACCTCCTGGCGTCCCTCGGGGAGGCCACGCCGGAGGCGGCGTACGAGACGGTGAGTTCGGCGGCGCGGACGACCCTCGGGATGCCCGAGGTACGGGTCGAGGCGGGCTTTCCGGCGGAGCTGCTGGCGGTGCGCGGCGAGCGGATCGCGGGGGTGCTCTCGCTGGCGTACAGCCGGATCGTGATCCACCGGGGGCGGGTGGTGGCCCGTACCAGCGCGGTGCGCGAGTACTGCGACTCGGCGGCCGAGGTGGCGCTGGAACTTCCCCGGCAGTCGCAGCGCTGACGCCGGGGGGCCGGTCGGCCCGGTGAGAAGGCGGTGAGAAGCGCCCGTTCCCCCGGCCGGTCCCCCGTGCCGCGGTGGACCTTCGGCGTACGGTCGGCACCATGCGCATTGTCATCGCAGGTGGACATGGTCAGATCGCGCTGCGGCTGGAGCGGCTGCTCGCCAAGCGCGGGGACGAGGTCGCGGGCATCATCCGCCGGCCGGAGCAGGCCGGCGCCCTGCTGGCCGCGGGCGCCGAACCGGTGGTCTGCGACCTGGAGTCGGCGTCGGTCGAGGATGTCGCCCGGCACCTGGAAGGCGCCGACGCGGCCGTCTTCGCGGCCGGTGCGGGCCCGGGCAGCGGCGCCGAACGCAAGGACACGGTGGACCGCGGCGCGGCCTCGCTCTTCGCGGACGCGGCCGAGGCGGCCGGTGTGCGCCGCTTCCTGGTCATCTCGTCGATGGGCGCCGACCGTGAGCCCCCGGAGGGCACCGACCCGGTCTTCGCCGCGTACCTGCGGGCCAAGGGCGCCGCGGACGCCGACGTACGCTCCCGGGCCGGCCTGGACTGGACGATCCTGCGCCCGGGCCGCCTGACGGACGACCCCGGCACCGGCCTGGTCACCCTGGCCGACGCCACCGGGCGCGGCGAGATCACCCGCGACGACGTGGCGGCCACCCTGGTGGAACTCCTCGACGAGCCCCGCACCATCGGCCGCACCCTGGAGCTGATCGGCGGCGATGTGCCGGTGAAGGAGGCGGTGGGGACGGTGGCGGCGCACTGACGGGCGGGCGGCGGGGGCGCGCCCCCGCAAAGGCCCCGTAAGGCCCCACAAGGCCCCCAAACACGAGAAACCCCCTCCACTGCTGATTCGCAGGGGAGGGGGTTCCTCACTGTGGCGGCGCCAGGATTCGAACCTGGGAAGGCTGAGCCGGCAGATTTACAGTCTGCTCCCTTTGGCCGCTCGGGCACACCGCCGGGGTTTGCTGCCGGGAGAGCCGCTTTTCGGCGGTGCTCCGTGGCAACGACGTAAACCATACCCGATGGCTGGGGGTGGTTCGCCACTCGATTCGCGAGCGCTGGATCTTGGTGGGGTGGCTAGGCTTGGCAAGCGGTCCGGGGACGGTCCGCAGCCCTGACGGATCTACGCACGAGGAGCCAACTCAACATGGCCGACTCCAGTTTCGACATCGTCTCGAAGGTAGAGCGGCAGGAGGTCGACAACGCCCTCAACCAGGCCGCCAAGGAGATCTCGACGCGCTATGACTTCAAGGGCGTCGACGCCTCGATCGCATGGTCGGGCGAGAAGATCGAGATGCGGGCCAACGCCGAGGAGCGGGTCAAGGCCGTGCTCGACATCTTCCAGTCCAAGCTGGTCAAGCGCGGGATCTCGCTGAAGGCGCTGGACGCCGGCGAGCCGCAGGCCTCGGGCAAGGAGTACAAGATCTTCGCCTCCATCGAGGAGGGGATCTCGCAGGAGAACGCGAAGAAGGTCGCCAAGATCATCCGCGATGAGGGCCCGAAGGGCGTCAAGGCGCAGGTGCAGGGCGACGAGCTGCGGGTCAGCTCCAAGAGCCGGGACGACCTGCAGGCGGTGCAGCAGCTGCTGAAGGGCAAGGACCTGGACTTCGCCATCCAGTTCGTGAACTACCGGTGAGCCGGTAGGACCCGGCTTCGGCCTTCGGGATGGGGCGGCACGCCACGGGTGTGCCGCCCCACCGGCGTTCCGGACTCTCGCCGGACGACTTCCGGCTTCCCGCCCCCCTCGTGGACCTCGCTTGACGTCAAGTCCGGTTGAGATTGCAGGCTCCTGGCATGACTTCTCAGGAGAACGTGCAGAGCGGCGAAAGCCTGGCCACCGGTCCCCGCGCGGGCTTCAGTACCGATGTATTTCCCCAGGTCAGGCGGGCGGGTGCGGGGCTCGTACTGATCAGTGAGTGGGATGCCGGGAGCCCTGAGGGGCAGCGGGCCGCCCTGGACGGGATGGCCCGGGCGTGGGAGGAGGCGCCGCTGCCGGCGGGCTTCCTGTCGCGGGTGCTGTTCGCCGGGACGGACGGGCGCAGCGTGCTCAACTACGGGCAGTGGACGAGCGATGCGGCCTACGAGGAGTTCGTGCGCGGCCAGGACACCGGGTCGCGGGAGCGGATCGCGGGCGGGCCGGCCGCCGTGGGTGACGTCGGCGACACCGGCCCCACCCGTTACCGGCTCTACCGCAGCCTGCTGCCCCAGGGCGGGCCGCAGGCCCCGGGCTGCCTCGTGCGGGTCGCCTTCCGTACGGCGGGGCACGACGCGGCCCGGGAGCTCGTCGACGGGCTGCTGGATCTGATCGGCGGCATCCAGCCGGGCGAGGGCGGGATCGCCTCGCACTTCCACATCAGCGAGGACGGCACCCGGGTCGTCAACTACAGCGAGTGGACGACCGCCGAGGCCCACGAGCGGGAGATCGCCGGGAGCCTCCGGCGCGGTGGGCCGGTGATGGCCTTCATCGAGGGCCTGGCCGGCGTGGAACCGCTCGGCTTCCGGCGGTACGTGGGGCCGCGGGGGCTGGTGCGCGAGTGACCGCCGGCCCGTGGGGCGGGCCCGTACGCCCGTACGTCAGCGGGTCGCGAAGGGCTGGTCCGTCGGCACGATCTCGCGGCCGAGCGGCAGCAGGGAGATCGGGATCATCTTGAAGTTGGCGATGCCGAACGGGATGCCGATGATCGTCACGCACAGCGCGAGGCCGGTGACGATGTGGCCCAGGGCCAGCCACCAGCCCGCGAAGATGATCCAGATGACATTGCCGATGGCGGAGCCGGCGCCGGCGTCGCGTCGGACGACGGTCGTCCGGCCGAAGGGCCACAGGGCGTAGCCGGCGATGCGGAAGGACGCGATGCCGAACGGGATCGTGATGATCAGGATGCAGCAGATGATGCCCGCGAGGAGGTAACCGAGGGCCAGCCAGAACCCGCTGAGGATCAGCCAGAGGACGTTGAGGATGAGCTTCATGATCGGCAGCCTTCCACGGGCACGGCGAACGGGGTAACTGCCGTGCTAGACGCACCGAAGCCGGTGGAGCGTTGCGTTCATGATGCGACGGTGGCCGGGGGACGGCCACCGGCGGCCGCGGGCCTCAGGGGCGGTGGTGGCCGGCCATCTGCTCCAGGCGGGCGATGCGTTCGCGCATCGGGGGGTGGGTGGAGAACAGCTTGGACATGCCCTCGCCGGCCCGGAACGGGTTGGCGATCATCATGTGGCCGGCGGTCTCCAGCCGCGGCTCGGGCGGCAGCGGAAGCTGCTGGGTACCGATCTCCAGCTTGCGCAGGGCGGAGGCCAGGGCGAGCGGATCGCCGGTGAGCTGGGCGCCCGAGGAGTCGGCCTCGTATTCGCGGGAGCGGCTGACGGCCAGTTGGATGAGGGAGGCCGCGATCGGGCCGAGGAGCACGATCAGCAGCATGCCCACCAGGCCGGGGCCCTCGTCGTCCTCGGACCTGCCTATGGGGATCAGCCAGGCGAAGTTGACCAGGAACAGCACGACCGAGGCCAGGGCGCCCGCGACGGACGAGATGAGGATGTCGCGGTTGTAGACGTGGCTGAGCTCGTGCCCGATGACGCCGCGCAGCTCGCGCTCGTCGAGGAGCCGCAGGATGCCGTCCGTGCAGCAGACCGCGGCGTTGCGCGGGTTGCGGCCGGTGGCGAAGGCGTTGGGCGCCTGGGTCGGGGAGATGTAGAGCCGCGGCATGGGCTGGCGGGCGGCCGTCGACAGCTCGCGGACCATGCGGTAGAGCTGCGGCGCCTCGAACTCGCTCACCGGGCGGGCCCGCATGGCGCGCAGGGCGAGCTTGTCGCTGTTCCAGTACGCGTAGGCGTTGGTCGCCACGGCGACGAGAACGGCGACGATCAGGCCGGTGCGCCCGAAGAGACTGCCGATGACGATGATGAGTGCGGACAGTCCCCCGAGGAGTACGGCGGTTCTGAGCCCGTTGTGCCGGCGGTGCACGGTACGCCCTCCAAGCGGTGCGGCAGGGGAACCCTGTGCTGCGTTGCTCCACTCTCCAGTGGACCCTTACTCACTGGTCAACGCGAGATGAACGGGCCGGGTTCCCGCTGCCCCGGCCACCTGCCCGGGGGCGGGCGCCGGGTACCCGTCCGTGGGCCGTGCCCCCGTACGGGTGGATCCAGGCGCGTCCGGTCAGAGCAGTGCGCCGGAGGCGAACCGGAGGACGAGCTGGGGCGCGCCGGAGAGGGCGAGGCCCAGGACGGTGGCGAGGGCGATGGCGGTGGCCAACGGGACCGGGATCCGGGGGGCGGGCGGCCGCGGCCCGGCGGGTGCGGCCACGGGCTCCTCGGCGCCCCGGAAGAGCACCGCGGTCCACTGCAGGTAGTAGTAGAGCGCGATCACGACGTTGACGGCCATGATCACGGCGAGCCAGGCCAGCCCGGCGTCGACGGCCGCGGAGAAGACCGTGACCTTGGCGAACAGGCCGATGATGCCCGGGGGCAGACCGGCCAGGCAGAGCAGGAAGAAGCCCATGGCGAGCGCCACGAGGGGCCGGCGGGCGTACAGGCCGCGGTAGTCGGTGACGCGGTTGGCGGGGCGCGTACGGGCCACCAGGGCGGCGACGGCGAACGCGCCGAGGTTCACGGCCGCGTACATCAACGCGTAGGCGACGGTGGCGCCGATGGCGTGCGCCGGTCGATGGGTGTAGCCCGCGGCGGCCAGCGGCACCAGGAGGTAGCCGGCCTGGCCGACCGACGACCAGGCGAGCAGGCGGACCGCGCTGTGCTCCCGGCGGGGGTCCTGGCGGAGCGCGGCGACGTTGCCGACGGTCATGGTGAGCGCGGCGAGGACGGCCAGCGCGGGGCCCCAGACGTCGGCGTACGCGGGGAAGCCCTGGACGGTGACGAGGATCAGGCCGGAGAAGCCGACGGCCTTGCCGACCACGGAGAGGTAGCCGGCGATCGGCAGCGGCGCGCCGACGTAGGTGTCGGGCACCCAGAAGTGGAACGGGGCGGCCGCCGTCTTGAAGGCGAAGCCGACCAGGGTGAGCGCGACGCCGGCGCTCGCCAGGGTGGCGAGGCGGGCGTCGGGGAGGTCGGTGAGGGCGTGCGCCACCCGGGAGAGGTAGAGGCTGCGGGTGGCCGCGTACACGAAGCTGACGCCGAGCAGCATCACGGCGGTGGCGGCCACCGAGGAGAGGAAGAACTTCAGCGCCGCCTCGGAGGAGAGCCGGTCGCCGCGGCGCAGGCCCACGAGGGCGAAGGCCGGCAGTGAGGCGACCTCCAGGGCGATGACGAGGGTGGCCAGGTCCCGGGAGGCGGGCAGCAGGGCGGCGCCGGCGGCCGAGGACAGCAGCAGGAACCAGTACTCGCCGGCGGGCAGGTCGTGGTCCTTGATGGTGTCGAGGGACAGCAGGGCGGTCAGCAGCGCGCCGCCGAGCACCAGGAACTGGATGACCAGGGTGAACGGGTCGGCTACGTAGCTGCACACATCGGCGTGCCCGGGGAGGCAGAACGTGCGGCGGTCGCCGCCCAGGAGGGGCAGCAGGGACAGCGCGGCGAGGACGAGGCCTGCCGTGGCGGCCCAGCCCAGCAGCTGCTTGCGGGCCGCCGGCACGAACAGGTCGGCGACCAGCACGGCCAGGGCGACGACCGCGGTGATGGTGGGCGGGGCGATCGCGACCCAGTCGACGGACTGGACCAGAGAGGTGATCGAGCTCATCACTTACCGCCTCCGAGGAGCTGCTGGACGGCCGGGTCGGTGAGGCCGAGGGGGGCCGCGGGCCACAGTCCGGCGAGGACGGTGAGGGCGGCCAGGGGGGACCAGGCCGCGTACTCGTAGCGCGCGAGGTCGGGGACGGCCGGGGCGGGGGCCGGGGCGCCGGCCGCGGGCTGCTCCGGCTCGCCGTCGGCGCCGCCGAGCGGGGCGGTGTGGGCGAGGTGCGGGGTGCCGCCCATGCAGACCCGGCGGACGACGAGGAGCAGGTAGGCGGCGGTCAGCAGGGTGCCGAGGCCGGCCAGCACCATGAACGTCAGGAAGGCCGGGCGGCTCAGGCCCGCGGCGGGCCGGAAGGCGCCGAACATGGCGAGCATCTCGCCCCAGAAGCCGGCCAGTCCGGGCAGGCCGAGCGAGGCGACCGCGCCGAAGGCGAGCAGGCCGCCGAAGCGGGGGGCCTTGCCGTAGAGGGCGGCGCCGGTGGTGCCGGAGAGGGCGTCGAGGTCGCTGGTGCCGGTGCGGTCCTTGAGGGCGCCGACGAGGAAGAAGAGCAGGCCGGTGATCAGGCCGTGCGCGATGTTGGCGAACAGGGCGCCGTTGACGCCGGTGGGGGTCATGCTGGCGATGCCGAGCAGGACGAAGCCCATGTGGCCGACGGAGCTGTAGGCGATCAGGCGCTTGAGGTCGCCCTTGCCGCCCTTGCGGACGAGGGCGAGGCAGGCGAGCGAGCCGTAGATGATGCCGACGGCGGCGAACGCGGCGAGGTAGGGCGCGTAGGTGTGCATGCCCTCGGGGGTGATGGGCAGCGCGATCCGTACGAAGCCGTAGGTGCCCATCTTCAGCAGGACGCCGGCCAGCAGCACCGAGCCGACGGTGGGGGCGGCGGTGTGCGCGTCGGGCAGCCAGCTGTGCAGCGGCCACATCGGGGACTTGACGGCCAGTCCGATGCCGATCGCGAGTACCGCGAGGAGCTGGACGGTGTGGCTGAGCTGGGCTTTCGGGCCGTTGTCAGTGGCGAGTGCGACCATGTCGAACGTGCCGGATTTCACGCCGATGAGGAGGAGGCCGAGCAGCATCACGACGGAGCCGAGCAACGTGTAGAGGATGAACTTCCAGGCCGCCGCCTGCTTCCCCGCACCGCCCCAGCGGGCGATGAGGAAGTACATCGGGATGAGGACCATCTCGAAGGCGAGGAAGAAGAGCATCAGGTCCAGGACGGCGAACGTGGCGAGGGTGCCGGCCTCCAGGACGAGCAGCAGGGCCACAAATGCCTTGGGAGACGGGCCCGTTGGCATGTGGAAGTAGGAATAGAGCGCGCAGAGGAAGGTCAGCAGCGCGGTCATGACGACGAGGGGGAGCGAGATGCCGTCGACGCCGAGGTGGATACGGATGCCGAGCGCCGGGATCCAGCTGATGTCGGTGGTGGCCTGCATACGCGCCGGCTGAGCGTGGTCGAAGCCGGCGGCCAGGGCGACGGTGGCGGCGAGCACGACGCCGGTGACGGTCACGCCGTGGCGCAGTACGGCCTGGTCGGGGTTCTTGCCCTTCAGGCCGGGCGGCGCGGGCAGCAGCGCGGCGAGCGAGCCGAGGAGGGGGAGGACGACGACGCCCACGAGGAGGAACTGCAGGGCGGTGTGATTCACGGTTCAGGCCCTCCTGCGGGTTTCGGCTCCGGCGGGGCGGGCCACGGGGACTCTCGGCCGGGGGTACGGGGGTCGGCCCGCGGGGGTTGGCAGCATGATCAGGCTCCCGTGCCCGTGGCGACGAGGACGGCGGCGATGGCCAGGACGAGCGAGCCCGCCAGCAGCGCGCCGAGGTAGGTCTGCACGTTCCCGGTCTGCGCGCGGCGGACGGCGGCGCCGAGCCAGCGCGGGGCGGTGCCCGCACCGCGGACGTAGGTGTCGACGACCTCGCGGTCCAGGAAGCGGACGAGCGTGGCGGCGGCGCGTACGGGCCGGACGAACAGCACGGAGTAGACGGCGTCCAGGTGGAAGCCGACGGCGGCGTGGCGGTGCAGCGGGCCGAGGAGGAGGCGGCCCGGGTCGGCCGGGTCCGCGGCGCCGGCGTTGTCGCCGAAGACCGGGGCGTGGGTGGCGAGGGCCGTCTCCTCGGCGAGCCCGGGGGCCGCGTCCGGGTCGACGACGACCGCGCCGATGGGGGTGCGGGCGGCGAGCGCGGTGGTGTGGCGCCAGGTGGCGTAGGTGACCAGGCCGCCGACGACGGCGATACCGGTGCCGAGGACGGAGGTGGTCAGGGTCGGAGCGAGCGAACGCCCGTCGAACCATTCGGGCAGGAGGGGGGCGGACAGGCCCAGTGCGACGGTGGGGACGAAGAGCACCCACAGGACGGCGTTCATGACCACCGGCTGGGGGCCGTGGTCGGGGGCCTCGACGCCGCGGCCCTTGAAGGCGAGCAGCCACAGACGGGCGGCGTAGGCCGCGGTGAGGAGGGCGGTGAGCAGTCCGGAGACCAGGACGGTCCAGCCGGCCGCGCCGGGGATGCCGTGGGCGGCGCCGGTCGTGGCGTGCTCGGCGGCACCGAGGACGGCTTCCTTGGAGAAGAAGCCGGCGAACGGCGGGATCGCGGCGAGCGCGAGCAGCGCGACGGTCACGGTCCAGTAGGCGTCCGGGATGCGACGGGACAGCCCGCTCATCCGGGACATGGCGGCGAGCGAATTGGTGCCCGCGGCGTGGATGATCACGCCCGCGCCGAGGAAGAGGAGGGCCTTGAACGCACCGTGCGCGAGGAGATGGAAGACGGCGGCGCCGCGGTCGCCGACGGCGAGCGCGCCCAGCATGTAGCCGAGCTGGCCGACCGTCGAATAGGCCAGCACCCGCTTGATGTCGTCCTGGGCCAGCGCGGCGAGGCCGGAGCCGACCATGGTGATCGCGGCGATGACGGCCATCACGACCAGGGCGGCCGCGGAGGCCGCGAAGACCGGGAGGAGCCGGGCCACGACGTAGATTCCGGCCGCCACCATCGTCGCGGCGTGGATCAGCGCGGAGACCGGCGTCGGGCCGGCCATCGCGTCCGGGAGCCAGGTGTGCAGCGGGAACTGCGCGGACTTGCCCGCGACGCCGGCCAGCAGCAGCAGCGCGATCAGCGTCGGGTGGTCCAGGCCGCGGTTGGCGACCGAGCCGAGGATGCCGGTGATCCGGAAGGTGCCGGTGTCGGCGGCCAGCGCGAAGATGCCGAAGAGGAAGGGGACGTCGCCGAGCTTGGTGACCAGGAACGCCTTGAGGGAGGCGGCCCGGGCGGTCTCGGTCTCCCAGTAGTGGCCGACGAGGAAGTACGAGCAGATGCCCATGACTTCCCAGCCGACCAGCAGCACCATCAGGTCGCCGGTGTAGACGACCAGCAGCATCGCGGCGGTGAAGAGCGAGACCAGCGCCGCGTAGGAGGGGTAGCGCGGGTCGTCGCGCAGATAGCCGGTGGAGTAGATCTGCACACAGGTCGCCACGACGCCGACGAGTACGGCGATCAGCGCGGCGAACCCGTCGATGTGCAGCGCCAGGTCGATCGGGATCGACCCGGTCGGGGTGAGCCGGGTGGCGACGTCGGTGGCCGGGCCGCCGCCCTGGCCGACGGCGACCACGATGGTCAGCACGGCCGCGACGAGCGTCGGCAGCACGGCCAGCGGCCGTACGAAACCGGGCGCGCGCCGCCCCAGGAGGAGGCCGGCGACGGCCCCGAGGAAGGGCAGGAGGGGAACGAGAACGGCGGTGGTCGTGAGGGTCACGCGGTGGCCTCCGCCTGGGTGTCCGGCTGCGGGGTCCCGTCGGCGTCGGCGCCGTCCGGCCGCTCGGCGAGGTCACGGAGCCGGTCGATGTCGGAGCTGCCGCGGTTGCGGTAGACGAGCAGCACGATCGCCAGGCCGATGCCGATCTCGGCGGCCGCGATGGCGATGGTGAAGAGGGTGAGCGCCTGGCCGGAGTGCAGGGTGTCGCGCAGCCAGACGTCGAAGGCGACGAGGTTGAGGTTGACGGCGTTGAGCATCAGCTCGACGGACATCAGCACCAGGATCGCGTTGCGGCGGGCGAGCACGCCGTACAGACCGGTGCAGAAGAGGAGGACGGCGAGGACGGCCGGGTAGGCGAGATGCATCAGCGCTGCTCCTCTCGTGGGGCGGGGGCTGTGGTGGCGTGGGCCGCGCCGTCCTTGAGGGCGGCCGCAGGGGCCCTGCCCTCACCGCTCCTGCGGGACAGCACGATCGCCCCGACGAGCGCGGCGAGCAGCAGCACGGACAGCGCCTCGAAGGGCAGCACCCAGTACTGGAAGAGAGTGCGGCCGGAGGCCGCGGTGGAGCCCTGGACGGGCCCGTCGAGGTCGATCCAGGTGGCGCGGAAGGCGTCGACGACGACCCAGATCAGGGCGGCGGCCGCGGCGAGCGCGACCACGAGCGCGGCCCAGCGGTTGCCGGAGTCGGCGTCCGGGGAGCGGCCGATGGGCGCCTTGGTCAGCATCAGCCCGAAGAGCAGCAGGACGACCACGGAACCGACGTAGATGAGCACCTGCACCCAGGCGATGAACTCGGCCGTGAGCAGGAGGTATTCGACCGCGACCCCGCCGAGCGCGACGACCAGCCAGAGGGCGGCGTGCACCAGCTGGCGGGTGGTGACGGTGATGACGGCCGCGCCGAGGGTGCCGATGCCGACGAGCAGGAACGCGATCTCGACGCCGGTGGGCGACAGGAAGCCGTGCCCGGCGGCCGTGGCGGCGAGCGTCACGTCCCCTCCTCCTCGGTGTCCGGGGCCTTCTGGTTCCCGTTCCGGTTCTCGCTCTGCTTCTCGTCCTGCGCCGCGGCCTCGGCGGCCTGTTGGGCGGCGAGTTTGTCCGCGGCCTTACGGGCGGCGGCGATCTCCTTGGGCTCCTCGGCCGCCGGGTCGAGCGCCGGCGGCTCGGGCACCGTCCACATCCAGTCGCGGAGCTTGTCGCGCTCGTGGGTGAGGTCGCGGATGTCGGTCTCGGCGTACTCGAACTCCGGTGACCAGAAGAGCGCGTCGAAGGGGCAGACCTCGATGCAGATCCCGCAGTACATGCACAGCGCGAAGTCGATGGCGAAGCGGTCGAGCACGTTCCGGCTGCGCTCACGTCCTCCGGGGGCGGCCGGCGGCACCGTCTCCTTGTGGGAGTCGATGTAGATGCACCAGTCGGGGCACTCGCGGGCGCACAGCATGCAGACCGTGCAGTTCTCCTCGAACAGTCCGATGACACCGCGGGTGCGCGGCGCGAGGTCGGGCTGGACGTCCGGGTACTGCGCGGTGACGGAACGCTTCGTCATCGTCCGCAGGGTGACGGCCAGGCCCTTGGCGAGACCGGAACCGGGGAAGCTCATGACGAGATCACCACCTTGATGACGCCGGTGAGGGCGATCTGGGCGAGCGCGAGCGGGATGAGCACCGTCCAGGCGAGCTTCTGCAACTGGTCCTCGCGCAGCCGCGGGTAGGTGACCCGCAGCCAGATGACGCCGAAGGCGAGCAGCGCGGTCTTCAGCAGCGTCCACAGCCAGCCCAGGCCGTCGGCGCCGAACGGACCGTGCCAGCCGCCCAGGAAGAGCACCGAGGTCAGCGCGCAGAGGACGACGATGCCCGCGTACTCGGCGAGCAGGAAGAGGGCGAACCGCAGTCCGGTGTACTCGGTGTACGCACCGAAGATGATCTCCGAGTCAGCGATCGGCATGTCGAACGGCGGCCGCTGCAGCTCGGCGAGGCCCGCGGTGAAGAACACCACGCCGCCGACGATCTGCCACGGCACCCACCACCAGTGGAACGCCTCGACGATGCCGGGCAGCGAGAGCGTGCCGGCCGCCATCGCGACGGAGGCCGCGGCGAGCAGCATCGGCAGCTCGTACGCGAGCAGCTGCGCGGCCGTCCGCAGGGCGCCGAGCAGCGAGAACTTGTTCGCCGAGGCCCAGCCGGCCATCAGCGAGCCGAGGATGCCGACGCCCATGACAGCGAGCACGAAGAAGATCCCCGCGTCCAGCGCCTGCCCGACGGCGTTGTGCGGCCCTATCGGGATGGCGACCAGGACCAGGAGGTACGGCAGCAGGGCGACGGCCGGGGCGAGCTGGAAGATCCGCCGGTCGGCGCCGGCCGGCACGATGTCTTCCTTCTGCGCGAACTTCACGCCGTCGGCGACCAGCTGCGCCCAGCCGTGGAACCCGCCCGCGTACATCGGACCGAGCCGGCCCTGCATATGGGCCATGACCTTGTGCTCGGTCTGCCCGATGACCAGCGGGAACACCAGGAACACGACGAAGACGGCGATGAGGCGCAGCGCGATGTCGAGCGCGTCGCTCATGGGGTGTCGCCTCCTGCCGGGTCTTGGGGCTCGCGGGGGGCCTGGGGGTCTTGGGGCTGCGGCTTGGGCTCGGAGGTGGGCTCCGCGTCGGGGGTGGGCTCCGGCTGCGGCTTCTGCTCCGGCGTGGGCTTGGCCTGCGGCTTCGGCTGCGGCTGCGGCTCGGGCTCGGGCTCGGGCTGCTTCTGGGGCTCGTCGAAGGCCGGGCGGGCGTGGTGCCACGGCGCGTCGGAGGAGCGCGGGGCCGCCGGGGCCTTGGGGGCCTCGGCGTGCGCCGGAGCTTCGGCGTTCGCCGCTGCCTCAGCGTTCGCCGGGGCCTCAGCGTTCGTCGGGGGTTCCGCCTTGGCCGCGGCCTGCTGCTGGCTGGCCGAGCCCGCGCTCGCGGACCGGGTACGGCGTGCCGGCCGCTCCGGCCGCTCGGCAGGCGTCGGGGCCGGGGCCGGCGCGGCCGAAGCCTCGGACGACGTGCCCTCGGCCGCCTGCTGGCTGGCCGAACCCGCGCTCGCCGTCCGCGTACGCCGCACCGGACGCTCGCCCGCCGCGCCGCCGGCCGCCCGCGCGCCCCGCGCCGGACGTGCCGGTGCGGGCGGCAGCTGGCCCTTGAGCGGACCCCACTCGTTCGGGTCGGGCACGCCAGGCGGCAGCATCTGGCGCCGCTTGGGCCCGCCGTGTTCGGACTCCCCCGGCTCCTTGGCGCCCGGCCACGCCTTGGCCACCCGGGCCGCCAGCACGAAGTCCTTGCGCAGCGGGTGCCCCTCGAAGCCCTCCGGGAGGAGCAGCGGTACGAGGTGCGGGTGGCCGGTGAAGTCGATGCCGAACATCTCGTGCGTCTCGCGCTCGTGCCAGCCCGCGCCCGCGTACACGCCGACGGCGGTGGGCAGCGCGGCCGCGTCGTGCGGCACCGTGGTCCGCACGACCAGCCGGTGGACGGTCCCCGGACGGGCCACGTCCGCGAGGTGCGCGCAGATACGGAAGCCGGTGCCGGGCTCGTCCACGGCGCTGAGCCAGTCGAAGTAGCGGCAGCCGAGGTCGTCCCGGGCGGCGGTCAGCGCGGTGAGCCAGCCGTCCACCGGGACGTCGACGGTCAGCAGGTCGTACGCCAGCTCCGCGGTGGCGCCGGCGCCGAAGATCTCGCTCGCGGGCCGCGGCAGCCACCCGACGACCGGCTCGACGGGCTCAACGACCTCGGCGGGCTCAACAGCCTCGGCGGACTCGGCGGGCTCGACCGGCACAGGCTGCTGCTCGGGCTGGTCGGTCATCGGGGCTCCTCCCCCGCGGGCGCCGGCGCGGGCGGTGTCACCAGACCGCTGCGCAGGGCGGCCGCCGAGGGCCGGGCCGAGCCGCCCTTCGCGTACCGCTCCCCCAGCGACTCGCGGGCGATCTTCTCCTGGAGCTTGAGGATGCCTTGGAGCAGTGCCTCCGGGCGCGGCGGGCAGCCCGGCACGTACACGTCGACCGGGATGATCTGGTCCACGCCCTTGGTGACCGAGTACGAGTCCCAGTAGGGGCCGCCGCAGTTGGAGCAGGCCCCGAACGAGATGACGTACTTGGGCTCGGGCATCTGCTCGTAGAGACGCTTGACGGCCGGGGCCATCTTGTCCGTCACCGTGCCGGAGACGACCATCAGGTCGGCCTGGCGCGGACCCGGCGCGAACGGGATCACACCGAGCCGGATGAAGTCGTGGCGGGCCATGGAAGCGGCGATGAACTCGATCGCGCAGCAGGCCAGCCCGAAGTTGAAGACCCACAGGCTGTAGCGGCGGCCCCAGTTGAGGACCACCTTCATCGGTTCGGGCGCGAGCCGGGCCAGGGTGCCCAGGCGGCGCGGCTCCGGGAGGAATTCCGGCGCTGCGCCCCCGGCCGCGGCCGCGGGGGTGTTGGCGGCGGGGGTCACGTCCATTCGAGGACGCCCTTCTTCCATGCGTAGAGCAGGCCGACGGCGAGGAAGCCGAGGAAGATGAACATCTCCACGAGCGTCACGCCGCCGAAACCAGGGGCGGCGAAGATCGTCGCCCAGGGGAACAGGAAGATCGAGTCGACGGCGAAGATGACGTAGAGGAAGGCATAGACGTAGTAGCGGACCTGGGTGTGCGCCCAGCCCTCACCGACCGGGTCCACGCCGCACTCATACGTCAGCATCTTCTCGCGCGTCGGTACGACAGGCCGCAGCAGCCGCCCGGCCCCGAAGGCGACGGCGACGAAGAGCACACCGATTACGGCGATGATCCCGACGACCGAGTAGCCCTGGAAATAGTCCGCGGCGACGGTGGTGCGTACGGTCGCGTCCGGCACGTCCGCCCCTCGCTCCCTGACTGCGCTTGTTCAACGACTTCGACGAAACGACTTCGACGATCTGCGATCTGTACGAACCGGAGTCTAGGCCCTGGTCGGCCCGCCCCGAGAAGCCGCGTCGTCGCCGACGGTGAGCTTGTCCGTACTTCGCCCTACCTGGGCGGCTGGCAGCGTAGACGGCGGGCCCGGTTGTCTCAGAAGGTGTCTCACGAAGCGGACGAGCGACGGGCGAGTGACGGACGGGAGACGGACGAGCGACCGGACGCATGAGGGGACGAACGGGCCGTCGGCGCCCCTCGTCGTCCCGCCCGGCGGCTCGGAGGATGAGGATCTGGACCAGAAGATCCGGATCAGCGGAGCGGGCCGCCGTCGAAGGGGCTTCGCCGGTCGGGGGCGGGGGGTGGCGAGGCAGGAGCCGGGGGTGTGGCTGGGGCTGTGGCCTGGGCCTGGGTCGGTGGTGCCGCCGGGGGTGCGTACATCGCGGGTGCCTGATGGGGCGGGGGCGCCTGGTGAGGCAGAGGTGCTTGGTGGGGCGGAGGTGCTTGTTGCGACTGTGGCGGCGCGGGATGTGGCTGAGGTGCCTGTCGGGTCTGAGGAATCTGCTGGGTCTGAGGTGCGTGCTGTGTCTGAGGTGCGTGGTTTGGCTGAGGTGTGCTGTAGGGCTGGGCCGGCTGACCCGACTGCTGGGTGGGCTGGATCGGCTGCTGGCCGCCCTGGTGCTGGCGGCGGACCGGGTCGCGGGACACCGCGCGGTCCATCACCTCGGCCGCGATCCGGGCCGCCGCCTCCCGCGTCCGCTCCCCGAGCAGTTCGGTCCGGATGGCGCCGCCGGCCGCCAGATGACGGTCGTACGGGAGCGGCAGCACCGCCGCGCCACCGGCTCCGAGGTGGTCGGCGACCTTGCGCCCGTCGACGCCACTGTCCGGCGAGGAGTGCGTGAGCACGACGACCGTGGTGGGCAGCAGACCGGGGTGCAGTCCGCCGACCCAGTCGAGTACGGAACGGGTGGCCGCGACGCCCTCCGGGGTCGCCGGGGTGACCAGCACCCGCGCCTGGGTGGTCACCAGCGCCGTACGCGCCACTTCGGCGGGCAGCGTTTCGCAGTCCACCACCGTGGCGGCGAAGTGGCGCCGCAGGGAGGTCATCACGATGCGGTAGGTGTCGAGGTCCAGCCGGGTGCCGATGGCGCCCTGGCTGCCGGGCAACAGCCAGCCACCTCCCGCGAACGGCAGCAGATAGCCGGTCAGGTCGGTGATCAGCATCGACGGGTCGACGATCTGTGCCAGGTCCGTCCCGGACCAGCGCACCTCGCGGGCGCCGAGGCGGTGCGGCAGCGTGCCGAGCGCCGGGTCGGCCTCCACGGCGAGAACGGGGTCGGGCCGGTAGTGGGCGTAGGTGAGCGCCAGGAGGGCGGCGACGGTGGACTTGCCGGCGCCACCGCGGATGCTCGACACGGCTATCTGCCGGCCGGTCGTCACCGGCTGCTGGATGGCGTGGGCGGCCTGGGTGACGGCGGCCGTCTCGGCGGCCGGCGACGAGGCGAACACCCGGCGCAGCGCACGGCCGGCGCGCCGGGCCAGCGGGTCGCCACGGCGCGGCCGCGGCCCGCCGTCGGCCAGTTCCGGCGGCAGAAGAGGAACGGACACCGGCGTCCGCACCGGCAGCCTGGTCCCAGGCCCCGGCCCCCCGTAACGGCCGGGCGCCGGAGCGGGCGCTGCAGCCGGGGCCACGTCCATGCTCGGGGCGAGTGGGGAGGCGGGCGTGGACGTGGAGGTGGGCGTGGGGCTGTAGATGGGGGTGGGGGTGTAGACGGGGCCGGCGCCGGGGGTGGCCACGGGGTCGGGGGCGGCGGCAGCGCTCGGCTGCAGTGGCATGGGGGCAGCGGCGGGCGCGGGTCCGGAGGCGTGCGCCGGGCCGGCTGCGGGCGCAGGTCCGGAAGCGGGCGTCGGGGCGACTGCGGGCGTCGGCCCGGAGGCGGGCATCGGGGCGGCTGCGGGCGTCGGGGCGGGCGCGGGCGTCGGTCCGGGCGCGGTCGCCGGCCCAGGCGTACGCGCAGCCCCCGGGCCAGGCGTCGACCCGGACGTGGGCGCAGGGCCCGCGGCCGGCGCCGGCCCGGGAGCAGACATCGGCCCGGGAGCAGGCGCCGGTGGAGGCCCGGTGGGCGCCTGCGGGTACGCCACGGGCGCCGAAGGGGCTACGGCAGGCGGCCCCGGCGCGGGCATCGGCCCGGCACTCGCGGCACCGGACACCTGCCCACCAACCAACCCCTGCCCGACAGTCAACCCCTGCCCGACAGTCGCCCCCTGCGCACCAGCCAACTCCTGCCCATCGGACGGCACTTGGGCCCCCAACGGCACCTGCCCGCCGTTCGGGTCCTGGCCACCAGACGACACCTGCCCGTCATTCGGCACCTGCCCGTCATTCGGCACCTGCCCGCCAACCAACACCGGGCCTCCACTCGGCCCCCGCTCCCCGGCCGGTACGGAAGCAGCCATGGGTGCGGGCCCCGCCGGCGGTACGGGCTGGCTCAGCACCGCAGACTCACCCACCGCCACAGGCTCAGCGGCCACCACAGGCTCAGCAGACGGTACAGATCCGGCCACCGGCACGGGCTCAGCCACCGGCATCGACTCAGCAGACGGCACTGACCCGCCCGCCGGCATCGACTCAGCAGCCGGCACGGGCCCGGCCGCCGGAAGGGCGCCGGTGCCCGCCCCCGCAGCCCCGTCCCCCATCGTCACCGCGTCCACGTCCCCGTCCCCTCCTGCTTCCCGTCCGGTCCAGCCCCCGCGCTCCCCCGCTCCCCCAGCTCCCTCGGCTCGCCCTGCACCCGTCTCCTGATACGTGCCCGGATCCGCCCACCGGCCCGCATCTGCTCGCGCGTTCACATCCCCCCACCGGCCCGCATCCCCTACCTCACACGCGCCCGCATCCCCTACCTCACCCGCGGCCGCATCCCCCTGTGCGCCCGTAGGCGCTTCCGAAGCCGACATGCCGTTCTCCCTCCGGCTCAGGACGCGTCGAACAGCAGGCCGTAGAGACCGAAGGCCCCCAGGGTCACCGGGATCAGGGCCGCCATGCTCACCGACTCGACCAGGTCCAGCCATCGCCGCAGCCGGGCCCGCAGCGGCTGCGGCACCCGTATCGCGGGGAGGACGGCGGGCAGCACCGCCAGTACCGCGAGGGTGGCCAGCGCGGGCGCCGGGGCGCCGCCGTCGGTGGCCCAGAGCAGGAGCAGCCGGACGGCGCTCGCCAGGCCGGCCGCGAGCAGCGCGACGACCTCCACCGCCAGCGGGTACGCCCGGGCCCGCGAGCACAGGACGACGCTCAGCAGCAGTGCCGCGAGCACCGTCCACAGGCCGGGGGTCTGCACCGCGAGCACCCCGCCCGCGCCCGCCGAGACGGCCATCGCCACCGTGGCCAGCGAGAGGTCCTGGTGTGCGCCGCCGAGGGCGGCCCCCACCTGGTGGCGGCTGACCGGGGTGCCGCCGGAGCGCTGGTCGTCGAGCCGGGTCAGCCCTGCCGTCATCAGGGCGATCCGGGGGAGGTAGCCGAGGACCAGTACGGAGACGAAGGCGAGCGCAACTCCCGTACGGGCGGGGGTGGTCAGCGTCAGCCCCAGCTCCCATGCACCGACCGCGAGCGCGACCGACGCGGCGCCTGTCAGGGCGGCCCGGCCCGCGCCCGTACAGAGTCCGAGGAGCGCGAGCACGGCAGCGGCGGTGAGGCCGACGGCGGCGAGCCGGGCGCCGCCACCGGGGGCGGCCTGCCAGGCGGCGGCCACTCCGAGGGTGCCGCCGAGCAGCAACAGGGCGGCTGCGGGGGCGTGCTGCCCGCTCCGTACCCGTACGGCGTCCGGCGAAGGCTGCCCACCTCGTACGGCACCCGGGGAACGCTGCTCGCCCGTCCTGGTGAGCGCGCCGACGGCCGCTCCGGCCCCGGCGACCACGACAGCGGCGATACCGGCCGCCAAGGCGGCGCCGTCCCCGAACCAGCTGTGCGCACAGACCCCGGCGACCGCCGCGAGCAGCACGCTCGCCGTCGCCGCCGTCCACGTCCTGCTGCGGTCGCCCCAGCCCCAGCCGCGGACGTCGAGGGGAGCGGCCACCGTGCCGGTGGTGTGCGACGCCGCGTCACCCGGCTGCCGTACGGCGGATTCCGGCGTCACTACCAGGCCGTCGTCGCCCCGCGCCATCGCCACTCGCCCCTCCCGTTGTGCATCGCCACACAATAAGGTCCCGCCGGCGCGCCGTGTCCACCGCTGTGGATAACGAGACCGGCATCAACCTGCACCAACGCCCCGTACCGGCTCGCGGACCGGGTCGCGGATCGGGTCGGATCCCGCCCGCGCACCGCAACGCGCCGATGACCTGCGGCGAGACCCGCTGCACGGCGCACGGGACGGTCCGCCGTCCGGCCCGGCGCGCGGCGCGGCGAGGTGGGGAAAACCCCACCGCCGCCGCCCCGGCCACCCCATGGCACGGCGGGCCGCGGCCGGGCAGGCTGGGCGCATGACCGAGAGTTCCCGACCCCGTGCCGCCGACGACACCCTTGACGAGGTGCCACCTCCGCCGCCGCGCGCGCCGTTCGACGCCGTGACCTGGCGGGAGATCGGCCATCTGCTGGCCAACTTGCCGCTGGGCGTCCCGGCGTTCGCGGTCCTGGTGGTGTGGCTGACGCTGGGCATCGGGCTGTCGGTGACCGTCATCGGACTGCCGCTGCTGGCTCTCGGTCTGAAGGTGTGCCGCCGGTACGGGAAGTGGGAACGGGCCCGGGCGCGGGCGCTGCTCGGGGTGCGGGTCGCCGAGCCGAGCCGGCTGCGCCCGCGCGACCAGGGATTCTTCCCGTGGTTGTGGACGGGTCTGAAAGACCCGGTCGCCTGGCGGCACGCGCTGTTCGCGTTCGTCCGGCTGCCGTGGTCCGTGCTCACCTTCGCGGTCGTGCTGGTCTCGCTCTTCGTGGGCTGGCCGGTGCTGCCCTGGGTGGCGCGCGGGCTGGCGAACGTGGACCGGGCGATGGTGCGCGGATTGTTGTCGCCCTCGGACGAGTTGGAGCGGCGGATCGCCGAACTGGAGGCGGACCGCGTGACGGTCACCGACACCGCGGCGGCCGATCTGCGACGTATCGAACGGGACCTCCACGACGGCGCGCAGGCCCGGCTGGTGGCGCTGGCGATGGGGCTGGGCCTGGCGAAGGAGAAGCTGCTGGAGGGGCAGGCCGACGAGACCGTGGCGGCGATGGTGGACGAGGCGCACGGCGAGGTGAAGCTGGCCCTGCAGGAGCTGCGTGACCTGGCCCGCGGCATCCATCCGGCGATCCTGACCGACCGCGGACTGGGGCCGGCCCTGGCCTCGCTGGCCGGGCGCTGCACGGTGCCCGCGACGGTGGCGGTGGACCTGGCCGAGCGGCCCGCGCCGGCGATCGAGGGCATCGCGTACTTCACCGTTTCGGAGTTGCTGCAGAACGTCTCCAAACACAGCGCGGCCCGGCAGGCGTCCGTCGAGGTGTGGCGGACCGCGGACCGGCTGTTGATCCAGGTGGTGGACGACGGGAAGGGCGGGGCGCGGCTGGACGGCGGCAGCGGGCTGGCCGGGCTGACCGAGCGGCTGGGGTCGGTGGACGGGCTGTTCCTGCTGAGCTCACCGGACGGCGGACCCACCCGGGTGACCGCGGAACTGCCGTGGCGGGCCCGCCCGGGCACCGACGCGCGGCCGGCGTCCGGGGCCGGGCGGGCGGCACTCGGGGCCGGGCTGACAGCGTCCGGGTCCCGCGCCGAGCCGGTGCGGAAACACCGCTGAACAAGCGGAATCTGTCCGGAACGCCGCTGAGCGAGCGGAATCCGTCCGGGATGGCGCTGAGCAAGCGGAACCCGTCCGGGACGCCGCTGACCAGCGGACCGCGCCCGGCCCGTGCCCCCCAGGGGTGGGGAAAACCCCCGGAACGGACTGCGAACAGCCTCATGGTGCGGAAGGGGCCCGTCGCGGACGCTGGTCACGGCGGAAAGAGCCGTAGAGAAGCGGAAAGAGCCGTAGAGAAAGCGCCGCAGAGAAAGCGTCGTCAGCCCTCGCAGACGGCTCCCCGGCAGAACGGACAACGAGACGACGATGGACACCGCATACGCGCCCCAGCCCCAGCCCCGGCCCCAGCGCCAACCCGGGTCCCGGCCCCAGCCGCAGCCCCACCCCCGCCCCTCCCGGGTGCCCGTGGCGCTGCGCGCCCCCTTCTCCGGGCGCACCTGGCGGGAGTTCCTGTACCTCTTCCTCAGCTATCCGATCGCCTGCCTGATGTTCGCCTACGCGACCGGGGTGATCGCGGCCGGCGCCGGCCTGCTGGTCACGTTCCTCGGCATCCCGGTGCTGGCGGGCGGCCTGGCCGGTGCCCGGGGGCTGGGCGCCCTGGAGCGGGCGCGGGCCCGGGCGCTGCTGGGGCTGGAGGTGGCCGCCCCGGAGCCGGTGCGGCCCGCGAAGCCGGGCCTGATGGCCTGGATCGGGGCCGTCCTCAAGAGCGGGGTGTCCTGGCGGCACCTCCTCTACTGCCTGCTGCACTTCCCGTGGGCGCTCTTCGCCTTCGTCTTCTCGCTGACGTTCTGGACGCTCGGCTGGATGCTGCTGACCTACCCGTTGTGGCGGTGGACCTTCCCCGCGTACCTGGGGCAGCCGGGCATCCAGCTGTGGGGCGACGGCATGGGCAACGGCGTCTACCTCGACACCCCGGCGGAGGCCGGGCTCGCCGGCGGGATGGGGCTGCTGCTCGTACTGGCCGGGCCGTGGGTGATCCGCGGGCTGACCCAGGTGGACCGGGTCATGGTCCAGGGCCTGCTGGGGCCCTCGTCGCTGGCCACCCGGGTCTCGCAGCTGGAGTCGGACCGCGGGGTGGTGGTGGACACCGCGGCGGCCGATCTGCGGCGCATCGAGCGCGATCTGCACGACGGGGCGCAGGCCCGGCTGGTGTCGCTGGCGATGGACCTGGGCCTGGCCAAGGAGAAGCTGGCGGAGGATCCGCAGGCCGCCGCGAAGATGGTCGACGAGGCGCACGGCGAGGTGAAGATCGCCCTCCAGGAGCTGCGTGATCTGGCCCGCGGCATCCATCCGGCGATCCTCACCGACCGGGGGCTGGGCCCGGCGCTGTCGGCGCTGGCCGCGCGCTGCACGGTCCCGGTGACGGTGACCGTGGACCTGGACCACCGGCCGGCCGCGGCGATCGAGGGCATCGCGTACTTCACCGCCTCCGAGCTGTTGCAGAACGTCTCCAAGCACTCCCGGGCCACCGGCGCCACGCTGGACGTCTGGCACACCGGGGACCGCCTGATGGTGCTGGTGACGGACGACGGCCGGGGCGGCGCCCGTACGGACGTCGGGACCGGGCTGGCCGGCCTCGCCGAACGCCTCGCCGCCGTCGAGGGCCTGCTGGTCGTCGACTCCCCGGTCGGCGGCCCGACGCACATCACCGCCGAACTCCCCTGGCGCGCCTGACCCGGCCCCGGCCGCGTCCCCGAATCCGGCCCCGCTCCCGCTCCCGGGGCCGTCTCGGTTCCGCCCGCGTCGGACGCCCGTCCCACCTCGGGCGCCCCTCACCCCGCCCGCCTCCCGTGCTCCGTCCGGATCCTGGGATGCTGGGTCCCGACAGGGCGGGCGTGTACGAGGCCTGCGCGGACGAGGCATGGGGGGATCCGATCCGTGGAGGACAAGGTGCGGGTGGTCATCGCCGAGGATTCGGTGCTGCTCCGGGAGGGGCTGACCCGGCTCCTCACCGACCGGGGGCACGAGGTCGTGGCGGGCGTGGGGGACGCCGAGGCGCTGATCAAGGTGATCGGGGAGCTGGCGGACGAGGGCGCGCTGCCGGACGTGGTGGTCGCGGACGTACGGATGCCGCCGACGCACACCGACGAGGGCGTGCGGGCCGCGGTCCGGCTCCGCCGGGACCACCCCGACCTGGGGGTGCTGGTGCTCTCGCAGTACGTCGAGGAGCAGTACGCCACGGAGCTGCTGGCCGGGTCGACCCGGGGCGTCGGCTATCTGCTGAAGGACCGGGTGGCCGAGGTCCGCGAGTTCGTCGACGCGGTGGTCCGGGTCGCCGGGGGCGGCACGGCCCTGGACCCGGAGGTGGTGGCGCAGCTGCTGGGCCGCAGCCGCAAGCAGGACGTACTGGCGCATCTGACGCCGCGCGAGCGGGAGGTGATGGGCCTGATGGCCGAGGGCCGGACGAACTCCGCCATCGCCCGTCAGCTGGTGGTCAGCGACGGCGCGGTCGAGAAGCACGTCAGCAACATCTTCCTGAAGCTGGGCCTGGCGCAGAGTGACGGGGATCACCGCAGAGTGCTCGCCGTCCTGACCTACCTGAATTCCTGAGGGCCTGACACTCTGTCAGACGTCCAGTTCACAGGGTGTTCACCGCCGGGCCCGCACCTGGGACGCAGAACCGAGGGTGCAGTCCGGAGCGTCATGAAGGAGGGGTCACGGGGGCGGTGATTTCATGACAAAACACACCAGATCGGTGTCTCATGGTGACGTCCACCATGTGATCGACCCAGGGAAGGGCACCCTTACCCACGTACGATGGTTATGGGACAACCAGTCGGTACGACACGTCCCGAGCCCCTGCCTCCGGCGGGGACGCCGCACCCCTTAGAGGGAGGTCCGAAGCAGTGACCAGCCAGGTCAGTAGCCCAGCCGAGCAGACCGACGCAGCGCTCGTCGGGGGACAGCGCTCCTCCGACAGCGGCGGCGAGGGCAAAGAAGTCCGGCGCCTGGACCGGGTGATCATCCGGTTCGCCGGTGACTCCGGTGACGGAATGCAGCTCACCGGGGACCGGTTCACATCGGAGACGGCGTCGTTCGGTAACGACCTGTCGACGCTGCCGAACTTCCCCGCCGAGATCCGGGCCCCCGCCGGGACCCTGCCCGGCGTCTCCAGCTTCCAGCTGCACTTCGCCGACCACGACATCCTCACGCCCGGTGACGCTCCGAACGTGCTGGTCGCCATGAACCCGGCGGCCCTGAAGGCGAACCTCCCGGACGTCCCGCGGGGCGCGGAGATCATCGTCAACACCGACGAGTTCACCAAGCGCCCGATGGCGAAGGTCGGCTATGACACCAGCCCGCTGGAGGACGGCTCGCTGGCCGCGTACAACGTCCACCCGGTGCCGCTGACGACGCTGACCATCGAGGCGCTCAAGGATTTCGGACTCTCCCGCAAGGAGGCCGAACGCAGCAAGAACATGTTCGCGCTGGGCCTGCTGTCGTGGATGTACCACCGGCCGACCGAGGGCACCGAGAAGTTCCTGCGGTCCAAGTTCGCCAAGAAGCCGGACATCGCGGAGGCGAACGTCACGGCGTTCCGGGCGGGCTGGAACTTCGGCGAGACGACCGAGGACTTCGCGGTCTCCTACGAGGTCGCGCCGGCCACCAAGGCGTTCCCGACCGGTACGTACCGCAACATCTCCGGCAACCTCGCGCTGTCCTACGGCCTGGTCGCCGCCGCGCAGCAGTCCGACCTGCCGCTGTACCTGGGCTCGTACCCGATCACCCCGGCCTCCGACATCCTGCACGAGCTGTCCAAGCACAAGAACTTCGGCGTGCGGACGTTCCAGGCGGAGGACGAGATCGCCGGCATCGGCGCGGCGCTGGGCGCGGCGTTCGGCGGCTCGCTCGCGGTGACGACGACGTCCGGCCCGGGCGTGGCCCTGAAGTCCGAGACCATCGGGCTCGCGGTCAGCCTCGAACTGCCGCTGCTGATCGTCGACATCCAGCGCGGCGGCCCGTCGACCGGTCTGCCGACCAAGACGGAGCAGGCCGATCTGCTGCAGGCGATGTACGGGCGCAACGGCGAGGCACCGGTGCCGATCGTGGCGCCCAGGACACCCGCCGACTGCTTCGACGCGGCACTGGACGCGGCCCGCATCGCGCTGACGTACCGGACCCCGGTCTTCCTGCTCTCCGACGGCTACCTGGCCAACGGCTCCGAGCCCTGGCGGATCCCCGACGTCACCGAACTCCCTGATCTGCGCGTGCAGTTCGCCTCCGGCCCCAACCACGAGCTGGCGGACGGCACCGAGGTGTTCTGGCCCTACAAGCGCGATGAGCACACCCTCGCGCGCCCCTGGGCCATCCCCGGCACGCCGGGCCTGGAGCACCGCATCGGCGGCATCGAGAAGCAGGACGGCACCGGCAACATCTCCTACGACCCTGCCAACCACGACTTCATGGTGCGCACCCGCCAGGCGAAGGTGGACGGCATCGAGGTCCCCGACATCGAGGTCGACGACCCCACCGACGACAGCGGCCGCGGCGCCGACACCCTCGTCGTGGGCTGGGGCTCGACGTACGGCCCGATCACCGCCGCGGTACGGCGCGTAAGGGGCGCAGGGGAGCGCATCGCACAGACCCATCTGCGCCACCTCAACCCCTTCCCGCGGAATCTCGGCGAGGTGCTGGCACGTTACGAAAAGGTGATCGTGCCGGAGATGAACCTCGGACAGCTCGCCACCCTGCTGCGCGCCAGGTACCTCGTCGACGCGCGGTCGCACACCCAGGTCAGCGGAATGCCGTTCAAGGCCGAGCAGCTCGCGGAGGTCTTTAAGGAGGCCATCAATGACTGAGACGATCTCGGAGCGGGCCTCACACCCCGAGGCGCTCTCCCTGGTGCCCAAGGCCGAGGCCAAGCAGTCCATGAAGGACTTCAAGTCCGACCAGGAAGTGCGCTGGTGCCCCGGCTGCGGTGACTACGCCGTCCTCGCCGCCGTGCAGGGCTTCATGCCCGAGCTCGGCCTGGCGAAGGAGAACATCGTCTTCGTCTCCGGCATCGGCTGCTCCTCCCGCTTCCCGTACTACATGAACACCTACGGGATGCACTCCATCCACGGCCGCGCCCCGGCCATCGCCACCGGTCTGGCCTCCTCCCGGCGCGATCTGTCCGTCTGGGTGGTCACGGGTGACGGCGACGCGCTCTCCATCGGCGGCAACCACCTCATCCACGCCCTGCGGCGCAACGTCAACCTCAAGATCCTGCTGTTCAACAACCGGATCTACGGCCTGACCAAGGGCCAGTACAGCCCCACCTCCGAGGTCGGCAAGATCACCAAGTCGACGCCGATGGGTTCGCTGGACGCACCGTTCAACCCGGTCTCGCTGGCGCTCGGCGCCGAGGCGACCTTCGTGGCCCGCACGGTCGACTCCGACCGCAAGCACCTCACCTCGGTGCTGCGCGCGGCCGCCGACCACCCCGGCACGGCCCTGGTCGAGATCTACCAGAACTGCAACATCTTCAACGACGGCGCCTTCGACGCGCTCAAGGACAAGGAGCAGGCCCAGGAGGCCGTCATCCGCCTGGAGCACGGCCGGCCGATCCGCTTCGGCGCGCCGGCCGAGGACGGTCTCGGTTCCAAGGGCGTGGTCCGCGACCCGGCCACCGGCGACCTCAAGGTCATCGACGTCCGGGACGAGGGCGCGGACGGCGTGCTGGTGCACGACGCCCACAGCCCCTCCCCCACCACCGCCTTCGCGCTGTCCCGGCTCGCCGACCCCGACACCCTGCACCACACCCCCATCGGTGTGCTGCGCAACGTCGACCGGCCGGTCTACGACACGCTGATGGCCGACCAGCTGGACACCGCCGTCGAGCAGAAGGGCAAGGGCGACCTCGGCGCCCTGCTGGCCGGCACGGACACCTGGACGGTCGTGGGCTGAGGAACCTGGAACGTGGAACCTGCCAGAGGAACTGCTGCGGCGGCCCCCTGAGGGGCCCCGCTGCGGACCCCCTGAGGTCCTCCGTTGCGGACCTCTTGGGGCCTCTGGGGGCCTCTGTGGGCCTCCTGGTACCGCTGGCTGGTACCTCTGGCGGTCCTCTGGGGACTCCTGCCGGGTGCCCGTAGGGGAAAGCGCCTGACGACGTTTCCCCTACGGGCACCCGGCCGTTCCGGGGCTCGGCCCCGGCTTCCGGCGCGCGTCCCTTCTGCGCGTCCCGTACGGGTGCCATGCTGGCGGCCTCCGAACCAGGGGGCAGAACATGAGCATCGTCGTCACCCGCGCCACCGCAGCGCTCGGCCGGCTGGTCATCGAGGAACTGCTCACCCGGACCGCCCCGGCCGGCATCGTCGGCCTCGCCCGCGACCGGTCCATGGGCGCCGATCTGGAGGCGCGCGGCGTCGAGGTCAGAACCGTCGACCACGGCCGGCCCGACACGCTGGAGGGCGTCTTCGCGGCCGGCGACCGGGTACTGCTGATCTCCGGGCACGAGCCCGGTCAGCGGGTCAACCAGCACCGCACGATGATCGACGCCGCCCGGGAGGCCGGCGTGGCGCTCCTGGCGTACACCAGCGTGCTGGGCGGCCCCACCGCCACCTTCTCCCTCGCCGAGGAACACCTCGCCACCGAGCAGGCACTGCTCGCCTCGGGCCTGCCGTACTGCCTGCTGCGCAACGGCTGGTACCACGAGAACTACACCGGAACGCTCGCCACCACCCTCAAGGACGGTGCGGTGTACGGCTGCGCCGGCACGGGCCGGGTGGCCACCGCGGCGCGCCGGGACTACGCCGAGGCGGCCGCCGTGGTCCTCACCGGTTCCGGCCATGAGAACTCCGTCCACGAACTGAGCGGCGACACCGCCTGGTCGATGGCCGAGTACGCCGCCGAGGTGTCCCGACAGACCGGCCGCCGGATCCCGTACCGCGATCTGCCGCAGAAGGAGTACGTGGCGCGGATGATCGAGGCGGGGGTGCCGGCGCTGGGCGCGCGGATGGCCGCCGAGGCGGACGCCGGCATCGCGCGCGGGGAGCTGGCGGCCACCCCCGGCGATCTCTCCCGGCTCATCGGCCGCCCGACCGTCCCGATCGCCGAGGCCATCGCGGAGGCACTGGCGCGACTGGAGGGCTGAGCGGGCCGGGGCGCGGCCCGGTCAGCCGCAGCCTTCCCCGGTCCGTCCGCTGTCGCGCGCCAGCCCGTCCGTCCGCTGTCGCGCGCCAGCCCGTCCGCCCCGGCGTCCGGCCTACGTCCCGACTGGCGTCGCGACTTGCGTCCGACCTGCGTCCGACCCACAGGGCTGCCGGTCATCACCGTTTTTGGTATACACACATGACACATGGACCGGTCGGCGCTACCTTCCAAGGGGCGACCGTCACCGAGCCGGCGCAGCACCTCAGGAGGGCCTCCTTGCAGTCTCGAAGCGATCAGCGCGCCGGCCTCGTCTTCGGCATCGCCGCCTACACCATGTGGGGCCTGCTGCCCCTCTACTGGCATCTGCTGGACGCCGCCTCGCCGTCGGAGATCCTGGCGCACCGCATGGTGTGGTCGCTGCCCGTCGCGGTCGTCATCCTGGCCGTGATGCGCCGCTGGGCCTGGATACGGCCGCTGCTGCGGCAGCCCAAGCGGCTGGCGCTGGTGCTGGTCTGCGCCCTGGTGATCTCGACGAACTGGTTCCTCTACATCTGGGCGGTCAACGCCGGGCACGTCCTGGAGGCCTCGCTCGGCTACTTCATCAACCCGCTGGTCAGCATTGCCTTCGGCGTCCTCTTCCTGCGCGAGCGGCTGCGGCCGCTGCAGTGGACGGCGGTGGGCGTCGGCGCCCTCGCCGTCGTCGTGATGACCGTCGCCTACGGCAAGATGCCCTGGATCGCGCTCGGTCTGGCCTTCTCGTTCGCGACGTACGGGCTGGTCAAGAAGGGCATCAAGCTCGACGGCATCGAGGGCTTCAGCGCCGAGACGACGATGCAGCTGCTGCCCGCGCTGGGTTTCCTGATCTACCTGGGGGCGCGCGGCGAGTCGGTCTTCGTCAGCGGCGGGGTGGGTCAGGCGCTGCTGCTGGCCGGCTGCGGGGTGGCGACCGCGGTGCCGCTGATCTGCTTCGGCGCCTCGGCGGTGCGGCTGCCGCTGACCGTGATCGGGATGCTGCAGTACCTGGCCCCGAGCTTCCAGTTCGTGTTGGGCCTCACCGTCTTCCACGAGGAGATGCCGGCCGAGCGCTGGGCCGGTTTCGGGCTGGTGTGGGGCGCGCTGGCCCTGCTGACCTGGGACGCGCTGCGCACGACGCGGCGGGCCCGGCGGGAACTGGCCGATGCCGCCGCCCGCGCGCGCGAGGCGGCCGCGGAACAGGCCCGGACCGCGCAGCCCGGGACCGCGTCGACCGGGACCGCGCAGCCAGGGAGCACGTCGGCCGACGCCGCGCGGACGCCGGCGGCGGAGTCCGCGGCCGCCGGACCGGCGGACGCCACCGGCCCGACGCCGTGACGGCGCCTTACGCCGTGACGCACAGCTCTACGCCATGACGCCGCCTCACACCTTGATACCGCCTTACGCCGTGATGTCGCGGGTGGTGAACCGCGCCCAGGCCGCCGAGCCGAACACCGCCGCGTAGAGCGCCTGCAGGCCGAGGTTCTTCTGCAGCTGGTCCCAGTAGACCGGGTCGCGGAGCAGGTCCGCGAACGACAGCCAGTAGTGCGGGAACAGATACGGCTGGACGGCGCCGAGCTGCGGGATGGTGTCCAGGATCTGCACGGTGATCAGCAGGCCGACCGTGGTCGCCATCGCGGCGATACCGCTGCTGGTGAGCGTGGAGACGAACAGGCCCACGGCGGCCACGCCCATCAGGGACAGCGCCACCACGACGGCGATGGCCAGCGCCCGCAGCAGCCCCTCGCCGAAGGATATGGACGTCCCCGACAGCAGGGTGACCTCGCCGAGCGGGAAGAGCAGCGCCCCGGTCGCCAGCGCGGAGAGCGCCACGACCAACGTGGCCACCAGGCAGAACGTCAGGGTGGTGGCGTACTTGACCAGCAGCAGTCGGGTACGGCCCGCGGGCGCGACGAGGAGGTAGCGCAGGGTGCCGCCGTGGGCCTCTCCGGCCAGGGAGTCGCCGGCGATCACGCCGATGGACATCGGCAGGAAGAACGGCAGCGTCACCGCGAGCGAGGTGAACACCAGGAAGAGGCCGTTGTGGGTGACCTGGGAGATGAACGCCGGGCCGCCCCGGCCGCCCCCGCCGCCCGGACCGCCGTCGCCCGTCTCGATCTTGACGGCGATGCGACCAGCACCGGTACGCCCGCGAGCACCGCCAGCAGGGCGAGGGTCCGCCAGCGCCGGAAGGTCATGGTGATCTCGCTGCGCAGCAGGCCCAGCGACCACAGCGGTCGGGGCCGGCGCAGCACGCCCTCAGCCTGCGACATCGAAGCCCTCCCCGGTCAGCTGCACGAAGACGTCCTCCAGCGTGGCCCGTTCGGTGCCGAAGCCGCGGACCCGGACCCCGGCGTGCACCAGCGCGGCGTTGAGGTCCGCGAGCTCGGGTGGGCCGGCCCCGTCGTCGGCTTCCGGCAACTCGCCCATGACCCGGTCGTCGGTGACCTGAAGGCCGGTCAGGCCGTGCTCCTTCAGGACCCGGACCGCGTCCGCCGGGTCCGGGGTGGTGACGGTCAGCCGGCCGGGGCCGCGGGAGCCGAGGACCGTGGCGGAGAGGTCCGCGACCGTGCCCTGGGTGATCAGCCGGCCGCGGGCCATGACCGCGGCGTGGGTGCAGACCTGCTCGATCTCGTCGAGGAGGTGGGAGGAGAGGAAGACCGTGGTGCCGTCCGCGGCCAGTGCGCGGACCAGTGCGCGGATCTCCCGCATGCCCTGCGGGTCCAGGCCGTTGGTCGGCTCGTCGAGCACCAGCAGCTCCCTGGGCCGCAGCAGCGCCGCGGCCAGGCCGAGCCGCTGTTTCATGCCGAGGGAGTAGGCCCGCGCCTTCTTCCCGGCCGCCGCCCCCAGGCCCACCCGCTCCAGGGCACGGCCCACCCGCTCGTCGCGGGTGCGCGGATCGGCGTCCGGGTCGGCGGCGTCGAAGCGCCGGAGGTTCTCCCGGCCGCTGAGGAAGCCGTAGAGCGCCGGGCCCTCGATGAGCGCACCCACCTTGGGCAGCACCCGGCGG
Source organism: Streptomyces sp. NPDC059649 (assembly GCF_042734445.1). Classification (NCBI taxonomy): domain Bacteria; kingdom Bacillati; phylum Actinomycetota; class Actinomycetes; order Kitasatosporales; family Streptomycetaceae; genus Streptomyces; species Streptomyces sp. NPDC059649. Next base: position 33,536 of record NZ_JBHWDV010000021.1, on the reverse strand, counting down.
CCCGCGGCCGGCATCGGCTCCCCGAGCACCCGGGCGCTGCCGGCGGTCGCGTCGATCAGGCCCAGCAACATCCGGATGGTGGTGGTCTTCCCGGAGCCGTTGGGGCCCAGGAAGCCGAACACGCTGCCGCGCGGCACCACCAGATCGAGCCCGTCCACCGCGAGCTGCCCGCCCCGGTAGGCCTTGGTCAGCCCCCGCGTCTCGATCGCCGCCGGCTGTGGGTCGGCACCGGGCGCGGGCACGCCGGTGGTGCCGGGCCCGCGGGTGGGTGGGCGCGCGCCGTCGGGGCCCGTGGTGGGCTGCTGTGGCATCGGCTCCCCCATGTCGTACGGCTGGGCCATGGGCCGCCGCACCGCCCCGGCGGGCGGTACGGCGTCCCGGGTGCTTACCGGGCCCGTTACTTCGCGGCGTCGGCCGCGTGGATCAGGGCCTGCTTGTCGACGGCACCGACGTAGACCGTGCCGTTGTCGGTTATCAGGGCGTTGACCAGGCGGGTGCTGAATATCCGGCCGGAGCCGAACGACCCGTTGACCTTCTCGCCGAGGCTGTCCAGGAACTTCCCGGCGTCACCGGCGACCTGGTCCTTGCCGGAGGGCAGTCCGGGGCCGGCGCCCTTGATGGTGGCGATGGACGTCCAGCCCTTGCCGAGGACGTTCAGCCCGCCGAAGTCCTTCCGCGGGTCCTTCGCGTCCTTGCGGGGGCCGAAGTCCTTGAACTTCTTGGCGTGTTCGCGCTGGGCCGTCGCCCGCTCCTTGTTGCCGTCGACGACCTTGGCGCCCTTGGGCGGTGTGAAGGAGAAGAGGTCCGCGTCCGGCTTGGCGAAGTCGACGTTGGTGTAGCCGACGTCGATGGCGGCCGCGCCGCCGCTCTTCGGGGTCAGGGTGAACTTCAGCGGGACGCCGTTGGCGGCGTCCACCGCGACCCGGATCGAGCCGACCGTCGAGGCGGCCTGCTTGGGCTTGATCAGCAGCTGGTAGGCGTCCCGTCCGGCGACCCTGGCGGTGCCGTCGACGGTGACCGAGGTGGTGTCACCGGCGGCCTGGAGGACCTTCTTCGCCAGGTCCTGCGGGGTGGCGTTCTTCAGGTCTCCCGGGAGGCCCTCGGGTGCCCGCCGGTGCGTGCCGTGCCGGCCGGCGTCGGGTGCGGTGCTGTGTACCGCGGTGTTGCTGCCGCTGTCGTACGCCCAGACCTCGTTGCCGTTGTGGACGAGGCTGTACTCGGCGGCCTTGTCGACGATGGACACCCGCTGCTTCTCGGGGCCGTCGGCGGCGACGCGGAGCGTGTGCGCACCGGACGCCAGCTCCATCAGCTTGCTTCGCGGCGACGCGGAAGCGCCGTCCTGGTCGTGCTCGCCCTTCTCGCCGCCCTGGCCGCCGCCGAAGCCGCCGGCCGCCGCACCTCCGGGCAGGGACGGCAGGCCGAGGTCCGTGCTGACCCGGACCGTGCCGGACAGCTGCTGGACGTCGGACTTGGCGATCTTGGCTATGAGGTCCTGGGCCGAGATCTTCGGCAGGTCCGGGGAACCGGAGCCGGCGAACGCCGGGACCAGCCCGATCGTCGCCGCCGCCACCCCCGCCACCGCGACCGGTACGGCGTACCGCACCGCCTTGCGGCGCTTCGGGGAGCGCCCCCCGTCCGCTTCGTCGGTGACCTCAGTCGGTTCGTACCGTGGCATCTGCCTACCTCCGTCGTCTGCGGCGGCCGCCGGGCTGTCCACTCGCCCTCCCCTGGGGCTCATTGTGGTCCGACCGCCGCGCTGTGGTGTTTCCATCTCACCAATTCGCGCGGCGTATCGCGTCAGCCCGCGGGTCCAACTCGTCCTACTGCTGAGGTATGACGCCCGGTCACCGCATGACGGAACCCGTACGACCTGGGGTTGACCGAACCCTGAGAAGTGGGGGACGAACCCTTAGGGGGTGTCAGCCCGCCCGGTGAACGACCGCGTCGCAGAGGCCCTCCAGGGCCTCCTTGGCCGTGCACGACGGGAGCGGGGCCAGCGTCGCGCGGGCCTCCTCCGCGTAGCGGACGGTGTCCCGGCGGGCCTCTTCCAGCGCCGGGTGGGCGCGCAGCCCGGCGAGCGCCTCGGCGTGCCGGACGTCGTCGGTGAGGTCACCGGCGAGGAGTTCGCACAGCGCCCGGTCCTCGGGCGTGCCGGCGTCGCTCTCGGCGCGGGCCCGCAGCCGCAGCACCGGCAGCGTCGGGATGCCCTCGCGGAGGTCCGTGCCGGGCGTCTTGCCCGACTCGTGCGAGTCGCTGGCGATGTCCAGCACGTCGTCGGCCAGCTGGAAGGCGGTGCCCAGCCGCTCGCCGTACTGGGTGAGGATGTTGGCCATCGGCTCCTCGGCGCCCGACATCATGGCGCCGAAGCGGCAGGCGACGGCCACCAGCGAGCCGGTCTTGCCCGCGAGGACGTCGAGGTAGTGGTCGATGGGGTCGCGGCCGTCGCGCGGTCCGGCGGTCTCCAGGATCTGGCCGGTGACCAGGCGCTCGAACGCCTCGGCCTGGATCCGGACGGCCTCCGGCCCGAGGTCGGCGAGGATGTGCGAGGCGCGGGCGAAGAGGAAGTCACCGGTCAGCACCGCGACGGAGTTGCCCCAGCGGGCGTTGGCGCTGGCCACCCCGCGGCGCACTTCCGCCTCGTCCATCACGTCGTCGTGGTAGAGCGTCGCCAGATGCGTGAGCTCCACGACGACGGCGGAGGGCACCACGCCCGGGGTGTAGGGGTCACCGAATTGGGCGGCCAGCATCACCAGCAGCGGCCGGAACCGCTTGCCTCCCGCGCGCACGAGGTGCTGCGCGGCTTCGGTGATGAACGGCACGTCGCTCTTGGTGGCCTCCAGCAGGCCCTCCTCGACAGCCGCCAACCCGGCCTGGACATCGGCCTCAAGAGCCTGGTCCCGCACGCTCAGCCCGAAGGGCCCGACGACGGTCACGAGGGGTACTCCTGTCTGCTGACGATCAAACTGAATGTCGATCTGTCGCTGTCTCCACCATTGGCCAGCGTATCCGGTCGCAGTTCGATCACCGTGAGCGCCCGCCCCCCGAACCACCCGGGAAGCACAGCGACGTCCTGCCCGGCACCTTGTTGATCACCGTTGATCACGTTTTGGCGCGGCTTTGACATCGAAGTGCGGTCCCGGCGGCGGCCGGCAGACCCCCTGAACCCCAGCAGGCACACCGGTCACCGATGAGCCGGATATCCACCCGTACCACACGCACTTCGGCCATCTTTGCGACCCGCCCGCCTCACCGGCGACGCGGCGCCACCGGCCCCCCACGGGCCGTCAGCCGTATGCCCGCGCCACCGCCCGGGCCAGCCGGGGCCCGGCGAAGGCCGTCCCGCACACGAACCGCATCACCGGGCCGAACGACGCGGCGGCCGGCAAGCCCGTGAAGTACAGCCCCGGTACCGACGAGCCGAACCCGGCGTCCAGAAGAGGCCCGCCGGCCCGCGCGACGATCCCGGTGCGCAGCCCCGGCCCGAGGAAGTCCAGCGCCGCCAGGTCCATCCGGTAGCCGGTCGCCGCCAGCACATGGTCCGCGGCCAGCTCACCCCCGTGCCCGTCGGCGCCGCGCAGCGCCAGTACGGGGCGGCCGTCGCGAACCGTGGCCCGTACGATCCGCCGGCCCTGCGTGACCTGGACCCGGCCGGTGAACCGGTCCCGCAGCCACCACGCGCCGAGCGGACCGAGCACCCGCCGCACCAGGGCCCGCCGTAGCGGCGGCGGCAGGAACCGGAACGCCCGGGCGTGGTGCGTCAGCGCATACAGCGACCAGGCGTTGCCGAACGGCGAGGCGGGCCGCAGCCGTGGCTGGCGGTCCGGCGGCGCCCCGAAACCCACCGCGGCGGGCCCGCGCGCCACGACCCGTACGGACGCCGCGCCCGCCTCGGCGAGCAGGACCGCGCTCTCCAGTGCCGACTGCCCCGCACCGACCACGACCACTTCCCGGTCCGCCAGCGCCGCCAGGTCGTCGTGCTGGGAGCTGTGCGAGACCGGCCCGGTGGCGGACGGCCCGTCCGGGACCGCGGCGGCAAGCCGGCGGGGCAGATGCGCCAGCCCGGTCAGCCCGGTGGCGACGACCACGGCCCTTGCCCCCACCTGGTCACCGCTGTCCAGCTTGAGCTCGAAACCGTCCGCCCGCCTGTCCACCGACACCACCCGGACCCGCTCCACCTCGGGCACCAGCCGCCGCTGCAGCCACCGCCCGTAACGGACGAACGTCTCGACCGGCAGCAGGTCCCGGTCCGACTCGTAGCGCGGCTCGCCCGCCGCGGCGCAGTAGTCGGCGAGCGCATGGCCCTCCCACGGGACGTCGATGCTCGACGCCGCGGGCGTCGACTTCAGCAGCATGCCCGCGGGCATCTGCTCCTGCCAGCTGGCCATCGGGCGGCCGAAGACCCGCACCGGCACGCCCCGCGCCCGCAGATGGGCCGCCGTCGACAGACCGTAGGGACCGGCCCCGATGACCGCTACCGGAGTGCTCACTGCGGTTCCTCCCCTTGCCTCGGTGGTGCCTCGCGCCCAGGTGGTGGCCCGTGCTTCCGGGGTGCCTGCCGGGGTGGGGCGCCGCGCCCCCGGAGTGCCTGCCCGGGTGGCGCCTCGCGCCTGAGGGGCGCGGTGGCGGCCGCCCGGCGGGCCGCCCGGCGCAGCTGCCACAGATGCCGGGCGCCCGGCACGGCGGACCGTGCCAGCATGGTGAGGAACGGCAGCGGATCGTCGGCGGCGAACCAGGCCGTCTCGGTGCCGGACGGGCGCGCCGGTACCCGCGGCCCACGGCCGCCGCCCCGCCCGTAGGCGAGACGGGCCGGCAGATCGACGTTCTCGACGACGAAGCGACGCCCGGCCCGTTGGGCGCCCTCGGGAACGGCGCGCCCCGTGAGGTGCAGATGCAGGGCGCGCACGACATCGACACCGGCCGTGGTTTCGAACAGCCGGAACTGGGCGCCCATACGGGGGTTGAAGTCCAGCAGCTTGTACCGGCCGTCGCGCCGGTCGAACCGCCAGTCCAGGTCGGCGATCCCGGTGAACCCGATCCGGCGGGCGAACCCCGTGGCCTGCCGCGCCAGTTCGGGATTGTCGACGACCCACGCACAGGCCGTCATGCCCGCGTACGGCGGCCACGAGCGCACCTTGACGCCGGTGAACAGGGCCAGCGGCGCGCCGTCCGCCGCGAAACAGGCGTGCACGATCCAGTCCTCGGCCTGCTCCCGCGGCAGGTACTCCTGCAGCACCACGGCGGGCCGCGATCCCCAGTCCCGGGCCAGATCGAGCAGATGCTCCGGCCCTGCGACCCGGGTGGTGCCGGCAACCGCGGGCCGGCTGCGCCGGACGAACGCCTCCCGGTTCTTCGCCACCACGGGGAAACGCCCCCGCCCGGCATACGCCTCGACGTCCGCGTACGACGCGGGGAAGACGGCGGCCGGGGACGGGACACCGTGCGCGGCGCACAGTGCGTGCAGCCCCTGTTTGCTGGCCAGCCGGCGCGGCAGACCGGGAGCGGGGCGGGGGAACAGGAACAATCCGGCGAGCGCTTCGGCGTGCTCGGCGATCAGCACCGCGGCCTCGTCGTCGGTGGGCAGCAACACCGCCGGCCGGCCGATCCGGCGCCCGATCCGCAGCAGCCCGGCGACCAGCCGCTCCGGCTCCTCGCGGCCCGTGGTCGGCCAGACGAAACGCCCGCACAGATAGCGGGAGGCCGCAGCGGGCGTGAAACGGTCCTCCGTCACGGCGTACATGGGGACGCCCAGCCGCCCCAGGCTGCGGAGGGCACCCACACCGCCGTGATGCGGGGGGTACGCCCCGATCTTCACGATCAGGCCCGGAACCGTCCGGTCGACCGCGAGCCGTGTGCCACTGCGAGCCACATGTCCCCCCTCGGAACAGTCCCGCCCCGGCCCGTGCCAGGAAAGGAAGCTAGGCCCGAATTGCGCAGTGCGGCAAGGCCTTTCAGGACATTGCCAGGACTTGGGGCGCGCGACGTCGGGCACCCGCCCGACACCTCGCCACGCCGCGCGCCGTTCACTCCCCTGCGGGCCCGACGCGCCGGGGCCCACCCCGCGTCGGTCGCGGCATGCCCGGCCGGACCCGTCCGGGACCTTCCGGGGCCGTCCAGGGCCGCCCGGCGGCCGTTCTCGTCCCGCCGTCCACCGCGCCGACCACGCCTTTCGGAAGTTATCCACAGGCTCCTTCGCCGCGACGCCGCCAGCCGTACTCTGATCACCGAGCCACCGGCCGGAGCCCACCGCCCCGGCCGGACCGGCCGCTCACCGGCGACGACGAACGCGAGGAGCTGTCCATGCCCGAGCAGAGCCCGTTCGACCTGGCGGAAGGCGATCCCTTCGGCCCGCACAACCTCCCCTACGGCGTCTTCAGCACCGCCGATGCCCCCGGCCAACACCGGATCGGCGTCCGCTACGGCAGTTACGTCCTCGACCTGAGCGCACTGCCCAGCGCCCTGCCCGCCGCCATCCACCCGCACGCCGAACTGCTCACCGCACCCACCCTCAACCCGCTGCTGGCGGCCGGCCGGCCCGTGTGGCAGCAGATCCGTGCGGCCGTCCACACCGCGGTCACCGACCCCACGCACCGCGACGAGGTCGCCCCGCTGCTCCACCCGCTGGCCGAGGTCACCCTGCACCTCCCCTTCGAGGTCGCCGACTACGTCGACTTCTACTCCAGCGAGCACCACGCCACGAACGTCGGCCGGATCTTCCGCCCGAACGGCGCGGTCCTGCCGCCCAACTGGAAACATCTGCCGATCGGTTACCACGGCCGCGCGGGCACCGTCGTCGCCACCGGCACCCCCGTCGTCCGGCCCAACGGGCAGCGCAAGACCGCCACGGACGACGCCCCCGTCTTCGGCCCGTCCACCCGCCTCGACATCGAGGCCGAGGTCGGCTTCGTCGTCGGCACCCCCTCCGCCCTCCACGAACCCGTCGGCCTGGACACCTTCCGCGACCACGTCTTCGGCGTCTGCCTCGTCAACGACTGGTCCGCCCGCGACATCCAGGCCTGGGAGTACGTACCGCTCGGCCCGTTCCTGGGGAAGTCCTTCGCCACCTCCGTCTCCGCCTGGATCACCCCGCTCGACGCCCTGGACCACGCCCGTACGCCCCCGCCCACCCGCGACCACCCGCTGCTGCCCTACCTCGACGACGCGGGCCTGGAACCGGGCGGCATCGACATCCATATCGAGGTGCGGATCAATGACGAGACGGTCTCCCGCCCGCCCTTCTCCGCCATGTACTGGACCGCCGCCCAGCAGTTGGCCCATATGACCGTCAACGGCGCCTCGCTGCGCACCGGCGATCTGTTCGCCTCCGGCACCGTCTCCGGCCCGGAACCCGACCAGCTCGGCTGCCTGCTCGAACTCACCCAGGGCAAGGGCCCCTACCTCCAGGACGGCGACGAGGTCACCCTCACCGCCTGGGCGCCCGGCCCGGACGGCGCACGGATCGGCCTGGGCGAGGTCACCGGCCGCATCCTGCCCGCCCCCACGGTCCCGGTTCGCGACGCGACATGATCGGCTCCGGCACCGGCACCGGAGCCCCGCTCACCCTCCCCGAGGAACTGCTCCTCCTCGGCCTCGACCCGGTGCGCGGCCGCCCCCTGACCAACCCCAAGTACCTGCACTACGGGCTGGCCGGCGCGGCGCTGGCCGACCTGGAGGCGGCCGGGCGGATCACCGTGGAGCGCGGTGACCGGATCACGGTGACCAATCCGCTGCCGCTCGGCGACGCGATAGGGGACGGCGCGCTGGCGGCACTGCCCGCCCCGGCCAAGGGCGGCAAGGGCGTCAAGGCACACCGCTGGGTCCACAGCACCGGCCGCCCCCTGCAGGAGCTGTGCCTGCGCGTGCTGGAGAAGCGCGGCGCACTGCGCAGGGAGACCCACCGGGCACTGGGCCTGTTCCCCTACGAACGGTTCCCCGTGGGGCCGGTGGACCTCACCGGGCCGGCCCGGGCCCGCTTCACGGCAGCCGTCGAGGCCGGGCTGCCCAGCCGGCGCGACCGGCTGCTGGCCGCGCAGGTGGCGGCCTGCGACCTGGACGTCAAGCTCCTGCCCGGCGCCGCCGGACGCCACCACCGGCGCGCCCTGCGCAGCCTGGTCAAGGAGTGCTGGACGTCCCGCGCCGTCCACCACGCCGTACAGCAGGACAAGAGCGCGGCGGGGGGTTAGGGGATCGGGGCGGAGGGGTGGGGGCGGAGGGGTGGGGGCGGGGGGGGGGGGGGGCGCCCCCCCGCGGGGCGCGTGCCCCGCGACGGGGCCCCCCCCCCCCCGGCCCCCCCGCCGCGCCCCCGGCGCCCCGAGCGCGCCCCCCC
>NZ_JBHWDV010000021.1:0-25203 GCF_042734445.1 Streptomyces sp. NPDC059649 | reverse complement strand
ACGACGCCCCCCGCGGGGGGCGCCGCCGGGGGGGGGGGGGGGGGGGGGGCGCGCGGGCCCGCGCGCGGGGGGGGGCCGGGGGCAGCCCCCGGGAGGCCGAAGCCCGCTTCGCCCCTCCCCCCGGCCCCCACCCGTGCAGCCCGCCCCCGTACCCTCGCCCCCTCCCCGCTCCCCCGCCCTTCGCCCTTCGCCCCCGACCCCACCCTCCGCCTCAGCCCCGCCCCCCGCCCTTGCGCCCCTTGATGCGGATCTCCGGAAATCCCCAAGGCCGCGGTCGCTCGCGTTCCCCACTTGGTTCCGTCCTCTACGAACCAGTCGATTGCGGCCGCCCAAAGCCGTTGTGGGGGTGCCCACCGTGTTCGGCGTCAGGACGAGGTGGCTGCCTGCATGACGGCATGCCAGGGAGTGGCATCGAAGTTCAGGCGGATGGTGTCGATCCGACCGTTGGTGAGGTGGAAGTGTTCTGCGGTGCGTCGGGTTCCGACGGCCGGGATCGAGGTGTGGACGTCGTAGACCAGGGTGGCTTCGGTCTCGCCGTACGGTTCGCTGACCAGGTCGACGCCGGTCACGATTCCCAGGAACGCGTCCAGGCCACTGAGGTGGTCGTGCGGGCTGTCGGAGGTCATCAGGGGGCTTTGGAAGCGGAAGGGCTCGGCGAGATGGCGAGCGGCGGCCGGGATGTCGCCGCGGAACCGGGCTTGGTGGTAGGCGCGCACGGTTGCGCATGTCGTGGTCGTGGCCGTTGTCATGCGGGGGTGACCCCTTCGGTGGCACTGAGGTGGGCGGCAATGCGCTGCTGGTTCTGCACGAGGCGTAGGCACAGGTGGCGGAGCTGGTGGAGTTCGGTGTCGGTGAATCCGTGGAACAGCGCCGCCATCGCGCGCTGCGTCGGTTCCCGGTATTGGTCCAACCACGCCAGGCCGGCGGGGGTGATGCGGGCGACGACGGATCGGCGATCGCCGGGGTCGGGATCGCGCCGGACAAGGCTTTCGCCTTCGAGTGTGTCGACCAGGCCGGTGGCATTGCGGGGTGTCATTCCCGCGGAGCGGGCGAGGTCGCCGAGATGCGCACCGGCCTCGCCAAGGGTGCGCAGCCGGATCAGGACGTCGACGGCTCCCGCGCTGAGGCCGCGGCCTTCCGAGCCCTGGGTTCGAAGCCGCTCGACGGACTTGTGCGCGGCACGCGCGGCGGCTGCCGCCTCCAAGCGGGCTATGTCGCCGCCTGCCGCGAACTCGGCCAGTGACGCGCGGACTTGTGGGTCGTAGAGCATCCCGTCCGCGTCGTGGGCGAGCTCCTCGGAATTAGTTACGTGCTTCATAATGAAGGCATACTGGATCTTGTTGAGTCCGGTCAAGGGAGGAGGCACCCGGAGCCGCACCCACCCACTGGCCCCGCGCTCCGGACGGGGGATTCATGGAGAGCGGATTCGGGGAGCGGCTGAGCGATGGGGGCACTTTCACGGAGCACCATCGCCGCCCAACGTCACAGCCCCACACCAACTGCGTACCGGCGTTGATGCAAGAGCGCCGACGGGGCGGACGGTGGGGCGGGGGCGCTGTTAGCCTCACGGTCCCTGACCCACAACGGAGGAGACGTACGTGCGCAAGGCAGCACAGATCGCCGGGGCGGCAGCCATCGCCGCGATGCTGCTCAGCGGTTGCGGAAGCAGCGGCGACAACGGCAGCGACAGCAAGCCGAGCAAGACGCCGGAGGCTCCGCCGTCGACTCCGGGAGGCGCGGACAAGCCCGCGAGCCCCAAGGCGGTCGAGGGTGCCTGGAAGGCCGGTACGGACAGCAGCCCGCTGATCCTGGTGGTCACCAAGGGCACGGTCGCGTTCAGCAACGGCCACAAGTCCGCGTGTCTGGGCAAGGTCCAGGAGATGGCCGGGATGACCATGGCCGTCCTCAAGTGCACCGACGGGGACACCACCCGCACCATGGGCACGCTCAAGACCGGTGCGGACGGCAAGAGCCTGACCGTCGACTGGAAGAACGGTCCCACCGAGAAGTACACCAAGACCAGCGACGGCAGCGTGAAGATCCCCGACATGCCCGAGCTGCCGAGCGGGATGCCCAAGAGCTGACCGCCCGCCCCGCGGGCCCGATCGCTGGACGGTCGGCCGGCCCCGCACGGCGAACGGCCGCCGTCCGGAACCCCCCGAGGGCTCCGGACGGCGGCCGTTGCCGCACGCACGCGGAAGCCTCCGCGGTGCCGGTCGACGGTCGGCCGGGCCGAGGCCGGCCTCCCGCCGGTCAGCGCACGAAGACTCCCGCGTGCCCGGCCAGGTCGAGGAAGTACTGCGGGGCCAGGCCCAGGACCAGGGTGGCGGTGACGCCGATGGCGATGGCCGTGGAGGTCAGCGGGCTGGGCACGGCCACGGTCGGGCCTTCGGCCTTCGGCTCGTTGAAGAACATCAGCACGATGACGCGGATGTAGAAGAACGCGGCGATGGCGGAGGAGATCACACCGACGACCACCAGCCAGCCCGCTCCGCTCTGCGCGGCCGCCTTGAAGACCGCGAACTTCCCGGCGAAACCGGAGGTCAGCGGGATACCGGCGAAGGCCAGCAGGAACACCGCGAAGACCGCGGCGACCAGCGGCGAACGCCGGCCGAGTCCGGCCCACTTGGACAGCTGGGTGGCCTCGCCGCCCGCGTCCCGCACCAGGGTGACGACGGCGAACGCGCCGAGCGTCACGAAGGAGTAGGCGCCCAGGTAGAACAGCACCGAGGAGACGCCGTCCTTACTGGTGGCGATGACACCGGCGAGGATGAACCCGGCGTGCGCGATGGAGGAGTACGCCAGCAGCCGCTTGATGTCGGTCTGGGTGATGGCGACGATCGCACCGCCCAGCATCGTGATGATCGCGACGCCCCACATCACCGGCCGCCAGTCCCAGCGCATGCCCGGCAGGACGACGTACAGCACCCGCAGCAGCGCACCGAACGCGGCGACCTTGGTGGCGGCCGCCATGAAGCCGGTGACGGGGGTGGGCGCGCCCTGGTAGACGTCCGGGGTCCACATGTGGAACGGGACCGCGCCGACCTTGAACAGCAGGCCCATCAGCACCAGCGCGCCGCCGATCAGCAGCAGTGCGTCGTTGCTCATCGTGCCGGCCAGGGCGGGGTCGATCTGTTTGGCGCCGTCCGAGACCACCTCGGCGATCCCGGCGTACGTCACCGTGCCCGCGTAGCCGTACAGCAGGGCGACGCCGAACAGGAGGAACGCGGAGGAAAACGCGCCGAGCAGGAAGTACTTGAGCGCGGACTCCTGCGACAGCAGCCGCTGGCGGCGGGCCAGTGCGCAGAGGATGTACAGCGGGAGGGAGAAGACCTCCAGCGCGACGAAGAGCGTCAGCAGGTCGTTGGCCGCCGGGAAGATCAGCATGCCGCCGACCGCGAAGAGCAGGATCGGGAAGACCTCGGTGGTGGTGAACCCGGCCTTGACGGCGGCCTGTTCGGCCTCGCCGCCGGGGACGGCCGCGGGCTGGGCGGCGAAGGAGTCCACGTGCCCCGAAGCTCTCCACTTCGTTCGAGCAGGGGATTCCCCACTCCCGTGCGCCGCCGGTTCGAGGCGGCGCTCGGCGAAGGTGAAGACGGCGATCAGGGAGACCAGCAGGATCGTGCCCTGGAGGAACAGCGCGGGGCCGTCGACGGCGAGGGCGCCCATCGCGGCGACATGGGCCTTGGACGAGCCGAATCCGGCGGCCGCCAGGCCGATCACCGCGGCGAACGCGGCGGCCAGCGCCACCAGGGACAGCAGCAGCTGGGAGTAGTAGCGGCCGCGGCGCGGGACGAAGGCCTCGATCACGATGCCGAGCACCGCGGCGCCGAGGACGATCAGGGTGGGCGAGAGCTGGGCGTACTCGATGTGCGGCCCCGGGATCTTGCCCGGTGCTCCGGCCGCCGCTGTCCACAGGCTGTGGACACTTGCCACGGAACTCACTTCGCGGCCTCCACATCTTGATCACTCGCGGCGTGACCGGTCCGGCCGCTGCCGGGCACGGCGTTCACCGGCACAGTGGGCTTGGGGTCCTTCTTGTCCACGACGGACAGGGTGTGCTCGACCGCCGGATTGACGAGGTCGGTGAGCGGTTTCGGGTACACGCCGAGGAACAGCAGCAGCGCGATCAGCGGCGCGACCACCACCAGTTCCCGGACCCGCAGGTCGGGCATGGCGCTGACCTCGCTCTTCACCGGTCCGGTCATCGTCCGCTGGTAGAGGACGAGGACGTAGAGCGCGGCGAGGACGATGCCGAGGGTGGCGATGACGCCGATGACCGGATAGCGGCTGAACGTGCCGACCAGGACGAGGAATTCACTGACGAACGGGGCCAGGCCGGGCAGGGAGAGGGTGGCCAGACCGCCGATCAGGAACGTGCCGGCGAGGACGGGGGCGACCTTCTGGACGCCGCCGAAGTCGGCGATGAGCCGGGAGCCGCGGCGGCTGATGAGGAAGCCGGCGACCAGCATCAGGGCGGCGGTCGAGATGCCGTGGTTGACCATGTAGAGCGTGGCGCCGCCCTGGCCCTGGGACGTCATGGCGAAGATGCCCAGGATGATGAAGCCGAAGTGGGAGATCGAGGCGTAGGCGATCAGCCGCTTGATGTCCCGCTGGGCGACCGCGAGCAGGGCGCCGTAGACGATGCTGATCAGGGCGAGGACCAGGATGACGGGGGTGGCCCAGCTGCTGGCCTCCGGGAAGAGCTGGAGGCAGAAGCGGAGCATGGCGAAGGTGCCGACCTTGTCGACCACTGCGGTGATCAGGACGGCGACGGGGGCGGTCGCTTCGCCCATGGCGCCGGGCAGCCAGGTGTGCAGCGGCCAGAGCGGGGCCTTGACGGCGAAGGCGAAGAAGAAGCCGAGGAACAGCAGGCGTTCGGTGGTGGTGCCGAGGTTCAGCCGGCCGGCCGCGTGGGCCTCGACGATCTGCGTCAGGGAGAAGGTGCCGGTGCCGAGCTGGTCGGCGGTGACGGCGTACAGCCCGATGACCGCGGCCAGCATGATCAGTCCGCCGGCGAGGTTGTAGAGCAGGAATTTCACCGCGGCCTGCGACCTGCGGCCCGCGGAGCGTTCCTCGCCGTCGGCGCCGGCGCGGTCCCCGAAGCCTCCGATGAGGAAGTACATCGGGATCAGCATGGCTTCGAAGAAGATGTAGAAGAGGAAGACGTCGGTGGCCTCGAAGGAGATCACCACCATCGCCTCGACGGCGAGGATCAGGGCGAAGAAGCCCTGGGTGGGCCGCCAACGCCGGTTGGGCGTGGCCTCCTCCAGAGGGTCGGCGTCGTGCCAGCCGGCCAGGATGACGAACGGGATCAGCAGGGCGGTCAGCGCGATCAGGGCGACCGCGATGCCGTCGACGCCGAGTTCGTAGCGGACCCCGAAGTCGCTGATCCAGGCGTGCGATTCGGTGAGCTGGAAGGGGCCCTTGGCGCCGGGGTCGAAGCGGAACGCGACGACCATGGCCAGCGCGAAGGTGAGCAGGGAGAAGAGCAGCGCGAGCCATTTGGCCGCGGTGCGCTTGGCGGCGGGCAGCGCGGCGGTGGCGATCGCGCCGATCGCCGGTACCACGGCCGTCGCCGTCAGCAGGGGAAACGACATGGCTCAGACACCCCTCATCAGCAGGGTCGCGGCGACGAGTACGGCGGCCCCGCCCAGCATCTGGACCGCGTAGGAGCGGACGAAGCCGCTCTGCAACTGGCGCAGCAGGCTGGAGAGTCCGCCCATGGAGGCGGCCGTGCCGTTGACCGCGCCGTCCACCAGATTGCGGTCGAGCATCACGAGGGTGGTGGTCAGGTGGCCGCCGCCGCGGACGAAGACGATGTCGTTGAAGTCGTCCTGGAGGAGGTCGCGGCGGGCGGCACGGGTGAGCAGCGAGCCGCGCGGGGCGAGCGACGGGACCGGCCGGCGGCCGTACATCAGCCAGGCGACACCGACGCCGAGGAGGAGGACGGCGATGGTGGCGGCGGTGACGGTCGTGGCGCTGACCGGGGAGTGGCCGTGCGCGAAGGACGTGACGGGCTCCAGCCACTTCACGAACGCTTCGTTGAGGCTGAACAGGCCGCCGGCGAAGACCGATCCGAAGGCCAGCACGATCATGGGGAGGGTCATGACCTTGGGCGACTCGTGCGGCTGCGGCGGGGTGTACTCGCCCCTGGTCTCGGCGGCGGGCTCGGCCGAGGGCTGGTCCGGTGAGGGGGTGGGGGCGTTGCGCCAGCGCTCCTCGCCGAAGAACGTCATCAGCATCACCCGGGTCATGTAGAACGCGGTGATCGCGGCGCCCAGGAGGGCCGCGCCACCGAGGATCCAGCCCTCGGTGCCGCCCTTGGCGAACGCCGCCTCGATGATCTTGTCCTTGGAGAAGAAGCCGGACAGGCCGGGGAAGCCGATGATCGCGAGGTAGCCGAGGCCGAAGGTGAGGAAGGTGACCGGCATGTACTTGCGCAGGCCGCCGTAACGGCGCATGTCCACCTCGTCGTTCATGCCGTGCATCACCGAGCCGGCGCCGAGGAAGAGGCCCGCCTTGAAGAAGCCGTGGGTGACCAGGTGCATGATCGCGAAGGCGTAGCCGATCGGGCCGAGGCCGGCGGCCAGGATCATGTAGCCGATCTGCGACATCGTCGAGCCGGCCAGGGCCTTCTTGATGTCGTCCTTGGCGCAACCGACGATCGCACCGAAGAGGAGGGTGACCGCACCGACCGCGACGACCGCGGTCTGGGCGTCCGGTGCGGCATTGAAGATCGCCCCGGAGCGGGTGATCAGGTACACGCCGGCGGTGACCATCGTGGCGGCGTGGATCAGGGCCGAGACCGGGGTGGGGCCCTCCATGGCGTCCCCGAGCCAGGACTGCAGCGGCACCTGGGCCGACTTGCCGCAGGCGGCCAGCAGCAGCATCAGCCCGATGGCGGTGAGCTTGCCCTCGGAGGTGGCGCCGGTGGACGCGAGCACCGGGCCGAACGCGAACGTCCCGAACGTCGTGAACATCAGCATGATCGCGATGGACAGGCCCATGTCGCCGACGCGGTTGACGAGGAACGCCTTCTTGGCGGCGGTCGCCGCGCTGGGCTTGTGCTGCCAGAAGCCGATCAGCAGGTACGAGGCGAGGCCGACGCCCTCCCAACCGACGTACAGCAGCAGGTAGTTGTCGGCGAGGACCAGCAGCAGCATCGCCGCGAGGAAGAGGTTGAGGTAGCCGAAGAAGCGGCGGCGCCGTTCGTCGTGCTCCATATAGCCGATCGAGTAGATGTGGATCAGTGAGCCGACGCCGGTGATCAGCAGGACGAAGGTCATGGACAGCTGGTCGAGCTGGAAGGCGACGTCGGCCCGGAAGCCGCCGACCGGGATCCAGCTGAACAGGTACTGGTGCAGCGTCCGGTGGTCGGCGCTCCTGCCGAGCAGGTCGGCGAAGAGCGCCACCCCGACGGCGAACGAGGCCACCGCGAAGAGCGTGCCGATCCAGTGGCCGGTGCGGTCGAGCCGTTTTCCGCCGCACAGCAGCAGGGCCGCACCGACCAGCGGTGCCGCGACGAGCAGCGCGATCAAGTTCTCCACTTTGGGCGACCCCTTACAGCTTCATCAGGCTGGCGTCGTCGACCGAGGCCGTATGACGGGTGCGGAAGATCGTCACGATGATCGCCAGGCCGACCACGACCTCGGCCGCGGCGACGACCATCGTGAAGAAGGCGATGATCTGGCCGTCCAGATTCCCGTGCAGGCGGGAGAAGGTGACGAAGGCGAGGTTGCAGGCGTTGAGCATCAGCTCGATGCACATGAACACCACGATGGCGTTCCGCCTGATCAGCACCCCGGCGGCGCCGATGGTGAACAGCAGGGCGGCGAGATAGAGGTAGTAGACGGGGTTCATTTCTTGGCGCCCTCCTTGTGCTCCTTCGGCGACGCGCCACCGGACGGCGGGGCTTCGGGCTCCTCGCCGGAGCCGCGGCCCAGCCAGTCCTCGGAGCGCCGTTCCAGCGCCTTCAGGTCGGCGAGCGACTCGCGGGAGACGTCCCGGATCTGGCCGCGGGCGCGCAGCGTCGGATTGACGGTCAGCTCGGACGGGGTGCCGTCGGGCAGCAGGCCGGGGATGTCCACGGCGTTGTGCCGGGCGTAGACGCCGGGGGCGGGCAGCGGCGGCACCTGCTTGCCCTCGCGGACGCGGGCCTCGGACTGCTCACGCTGGGTCCTGGCGCGCTCGGTGCGCTCCCGGTGGGTGAGCACCATCGCGCCGACGGCCGCGGTGATCAGCAGGGCGCCGGTGATCTCGAAGGCGAAGACGTACTTGGTGAAGATGAGCGCGGCCAGGCCCTGGACGTTGCCGCCGGCGTTGGCCTCGCCCAGGCCGTTGAACTCCTTCAGCGAGGCGTTGCCGATACCGGCGATCAGCAGGATGCCGAAGCCCAGGCCCAGTCCGGCGGCGAGCCAGCGCTGGCCCTTGAGCGTCTCCTTGAGGGAGTCCGCCGCGGTGACGCCGACCAGCATGACGACGAACAGGAACAGCATCATGATCGCGCCGGTGTAGACGACGATCTGCACGACGCCGAGGAAGTACGCGCCGTTGGCGAGGTAGAAGACCGCCAGCACGATCATGGTGCCGGCCAGCGACAGGGCGCTGTGCACGGCCCGCTTCATCAGGATCGTGCCGAGGGCGCCGACGACGGCGACGGTGCCCAGGAGCCAGAACTGCACGGCCTCGCCGGTGGAGGCCGCGGCGGCGAGGGAGGTCATCGCTCGGTCACCTCCCGCGCGGCGGGCTCCTGCGGGCCGGTCGTGGCGGCGGCCTCCTGGGGCTGCTCCCCCTTGGACACCGCGACCTGACGGACCGTCCCGGGGGCGGCCTCGGTCACCAGGCCGTTGTAGTAGTCCTTCTCCGTCATGCCGGGGTAGATCGCATGCGGCGTGTCGACCATCGTGTCCTCCAGGCCGGCGAGCAGCTCCTCCTTGGTGTAGATGAGCGAGGTGCGGGACCGGTCGGCGAGTTCGTACTCATTGGTCATGGTCAGTGCGCGGGTGGGGCAGGCCTCCACGCACAGGCCGCACAGGATGCAGCGCAGGTAGTTGATCTGGTAGACGCGGCCATAGCGCTCGCCGGGGGAGTAGCGCTCCTCGTCGGTGTTGTCCGCGCCCTCGACGTAGATCGCGTCCGCCGGACAGGCCCAGGCGCACAGCTCGCAGCCGATGCACTTCTCCAGCCCGTCGGGATGGCGGTTGAGCTGATGGCGGCCGTGGAAACGCGGCGCCGTCGGCTTCTTCTCCTCCGGGTACTGCTCGGTCAGCCGCTTCTTGAACATGGCCTTGAAGGTCACGCCGAAGCCGGCCACGGGGTTCTGGAACTCAGGCACCGTCGCCCCCCTTTCCGTCGGTTTCGTTTCCGTCACTGAAAGTGTCCACCCGACCACTGACAATCAACTCACGGTCATGGCGCGGGCGTCGGCGCGGCACCGGCGGCAGGCTCTGCCCGGGCAGCGGTGGCACCGGGAATCCACCGGCCATCGGGTCGAACGCGCCCTCGCCGTCCGGCTCCTCCTCCGCCCCACCGCGCCGGAAGAAGTCCACGAGCAGCGAGATCAGCAGCAGCGCGACCGCGCCGCCGGCGACGTAGAGCACGATCTGGGAGAAGTTGTAGCCCTCGTTCTTCAGCGCCCGGACACTGGCGACGAGCATCAGCCAGACCAGCGAGACCGGGATGAGGACCTTCCAGCCCAGCTTCATCAACTGGTCGTAGCGCACCCGGGGGAGCGTGCCGCGCAGCCAGATGAAGAAGAACAGCAGCAGCTGCACCTTGATCGTGAACCACAGCATCGGCCACCAGCCGTGGTTCGCGCCCTCCCAGAACGACGAGATCGGGTACGGGGCCCGCCACCCGCCGAGGAAGAGGGTGGTCGCGACCGCCGAGACCGTCACCATGTTCACGTACTCGGCGAGCATGAACATCGCGAACTTGATGGACGAGTACTCGGTGTTGAAGCCGCCGACCAGGTCGCCCTCGGACTCCGGCATGTCGAACGGCGCCCGGTTGGTCTCCCCCACCATCGTCGCGATGTAGATGAGGAACGACACCGGCAGCAGCAGGATGTACCACCTGTTCTGCTGCGACTCCACGATGGTCGACGTCGACATCGACCCGGAGTACAGGAAGACCGAGGCGAACGCGGCGCCCATCGCGATCTCGTACGAGATCATCTGCGCGCACGAGCGGAGACCGCCGAGCAGCGGGTACGTCGAGCCGGAGGACCAGCCCGCCAGCACGATGCCGTAGATGCCGACCGAGGCCGTGGCCAGGATGTAGAGGATGCCGATCGGCAGGTCGGTCAGCTGCATCGGGGTGCGGTGACCGAAGATCGAGATCTCGTTGTCGGCCGGGCCGAACGGCACCACCGCGATCGCCATGAACGCCGGGATGGCCGCCACGATCGGCGCGAGGACGTAGACGGCCTTGTCGGCCCGCCGGACGACCAGGTCCTCCTTCAGCATCAGCTTGATGCCGTCGGCGAGCGACTGGAGCATGCCCCAGGGGCCGTGCCGGTTGGGGCCGATGCGCAACTGCATCCAGGCGACGACCTTGCGCTCCCACACGATGGAGAACAGCACCGTCAGCATCAGGAACGCGAAGCAGAAGACCGCCTTGATGACGACCAGCCACCACGGGTCGCGGCCGAACATCGACAGGTCCTCCTGGGCCAGCGCGGTCTGCGCGGCGGCCAGTTGACCGAGCTGCATCATGCGTCCACCTCCTTGGCCGGCTCCGGCGTGCCCGGGGCGGCGGAGATCCTCACCAGTTCGCCGGGGCGCGCACCGGTGTCGGCGGCGACGCCCCCGCCCGTGGAGTTGAGCGGCAGCCACACCACCCGGTCGGGCATCGGCGTGACCTGCAGCGGCAGCCGCACCGAGCCGGCCGGCCCGCCGACCGCCAGCAGGTCACCGTCCTTGACGCCGGTCTCGGCGGCGGTGGTCGCCGACAGCCGGGCGACGGCGGCGTGCCGGGTGCCGGCCAGCGCCTCGTCGCCTTCCTGGAGGACGCCCAGGTCCAGCAGCAGCCGGTGCCCGGCGAGCACCGCCTCACCGGCACCGGGCCGGGGCAGCGGCCGCCCGGTCTCCAGCGGGTCGCCCGCGTACGGGCCGTCCCAGGTACCCAGCCGGGTCAGCTCACGGCGTACGGAGGCGACGTCCGGCAGCGCCAGGTGGACGTCGAGGGCGTCGGCGAGCATGTGCAGCACCCGGGAGTCCGGCAGCAGATGGCGGCGGGTCATCTGGTCGGGCTTGAGCGCGGCCTCGAACAACCGGGCTCGGCCCTCCCAGTTGAGGAACGTGCCGGCCTTCTCCACCACGGCCGCCACCGGAAGGACCACATCGGCCCGCTCGGTGACCTCCGAGGGCCGCAGCTCCAGGCTGACCAGGAAACCGACCTCGTCCAGGGCGGTCAGCGCCCGGGCCGGGTCCGGCAGATCGGCGACCTCGACGCCGGCCACCAGCAGCGCGCTCAGCTCACCGGTCGCCGCGGCCTCGATGATCTGGCCGGTGTCCCGGCCGTGCCGGTGCGGCAGCGCGGCCACGCCCCAGGCGGCGGCGACCTCGTCGCGGGCCCGCGGGTCGGTGGCCGGCCGGCCGCCGGGCAGCAGACCGGGCAGCGCGCCCGCCTCCACCGCCCCGCGTTCGCCCGCCCGCCGCGGAATCCACACCAGCTGCGCGCCGGTCGCGGTGGCGGCGCGCAGCGCGGCGGTCAGCGCGCCCGGCACCGCCGCCAGCCGCTCACCGACGACGATCACCGCGCCGTCCGCCCGCAGCGCCTCCGCCGCGGCGTGCCCCTCGCCCGACAGGCCGACGCCGCCGGCCAGCGCGTCCAGCCACTCCGTCTCGGTGCCGGGCGCGGCCGGCAGCAGCGTGCCGCCGGCCTTGATCAGCCCGCGGGAGGCGTAGGCGGCGAGCCCGAAGGTGCGCTGTCCGTACTTGCGGTGGGCCTTGCGCAGCCGCAGGAAGACGCCGGGGGCCTCCTCCTCCGCCTCGATGCCCGCCAACAGCACGGCCGGCGCCTTCTCCAGGGCGGTGTACGTGACCCCGCCGCCCCCCAGGTCGCGGCCGCGGCCGGCGACCCGGGCCGCCAGGAAGTCCGCCTCCTCGGCGCTGTGCACCCGCGCCCGGAAGTCGATGTCGTTGGTGTGCAGCGCGATCCGGGCGAACTTGGCGTACGCGTATGCGTCCTCGACGGTCAGCCGGCCGCCGGTCAGCACACCGGTACGGCCCTTGGCGGCGGCCAGCCCGCGGGCCGCCGCCTGAAGGGCGACCGGCCAGCTCGCCGGCTCCAGTTCCCCGGACTCCGCATCGCGCACCAACGGGTGCTCCAGCCGGTCACGCTGCTGCGCGTACCGGAAGGCGAAGCGCCCCTTGTCGCAGAGCCACTCCTCGTTGACCTCCGGGTCGTTGGCGGCCAGCCGCCGCATGACCTTGCCGCGCCGGTGGTCGGTACGCGTCGCGCAGCCGCCCGCGCAGTGCTCGCACACCGACGGCGACGACACCAGGTCGAACGGGCGGGAACGGAAGCGGTAGGCGGCCGAGGTGAGCGCGCCGACCGGACAGATCTGGATGGTGTTGCCGGAGAAGTACGACACGAAGGGGTCGCCCTCGCCGGTGCCGACCTGCTGGAGCGCGCCCCGTTCGACCAGCTCGATCATCGGGTCGCCGGCGATCTGGTTGCTGAAGCGGGTGCAGCGCGCGCACAGCACGCAGCGTTCGCGGTCCAGCAGCACCTGGGTGGAGATCGGCACCGGCTTGGCGAACGTGCGCTTCTTCCCCTCGAAGCGCGTGTCCGGGTCGCCGACCTGCATCGCCTGGTTCTGCAGCGGGCACTCGCCGCCCTTGTCGCAGACCGGGCAGTCCAGCGGGTGGTTGATCAGCAGCAGCTCCATCACGCCGCGCTGCGCCTTCTCGGCCACCGGGGACGTCAGCTGTGACTTGACGACCATGCCGTCGGTGCAGGTGATCGTGCAGGACGCCATCGGCTTGCGCTGGCCCTCGACCTCGACGATGCACTGCCGGCAGGCGCCCGCGGGGTCCAGCAGCGGGTGGTCGCAGAAGCGCGGGATCTCGATGCCGAGGAGTTCGGCGGCGCGGATGACCAGCGTCCCCTTGGGGACGGAGATCTCGATGCCGTCGATCGTCAGGGTGACGAGGTCCTCCGGGGGGACCGCGGCGGAGCCGCTGCTCGACCCCGTAGTGGTGACGGTCATGCGTTCACCCCCAGGTGAGCGTCGTTGTCGGCCCACAGGGTCGACTTGGCGGGGTCGAAGGGGCAGCCCTTGCCGGTGATGTGCTGCTCGTACTCCTCGCGGAAGTACTTGAGCGAGGAGAAGATCGGTGAGGCGGCGCCGTCGCCGAGCGCGCAGAACGACTTGCCGTTGATGTTGTCGGCGATGTCGGCGATCTTGTCGAGGTCGGCCATCCGGGCCGTGCCCGCCTCGATGTCGCGCAGCAACTGCACCAGCCAGTACGTCCCTTCACGGCAGGGCGTGCACTTGCCGCAGGACTCGTGCGCGTAGAACTCGGTCCAGCGGGTGACCGCCCGCACGACGCAGGTGGTCTCGTCGAAGCACTGCAGCGCCTTGGTGCCGAGCATCGAGCCGGCCGCGCCGACGCCCTCGTAGTCGAGGGGCACGTCGAGGTGCTCGTCGGTGAACATCGGCGTGGAGGAGCCGCCGGGCGTCCAGAACTTCAGCCGGTGGCCGCGGCGCATCCCGCCGCTCATGTCGAGCAGCTGGCGCAGCGTGATGCCCAACGGGGCTTCGTACTGGCCGGGGTTGGCGACATGGCCGCTGAGCGAGTACAGCGTGAAGCCCGGGGACTTCTCGCTGCCCATCGACCTGAACCAGTCCTTTCCTTTGGCGAGGATGGCGGGAACCGACGCGATGGATTCGACGTTGTTGACGACAGTGGGGCAGGCGTAGAGGCCGGCCACCGCCGGGAAGGGAGGACGCAGCCGGGGCTGTCCGCGACGGCCCTCCAGGGAATCCAGCAGCGCGGTTTCCTCACCGCAGATGTACGCGCCGGCGCCCGCGTGCACGATCACGTCCAGGTCGAGCCCCGACCCCAGGATGTTCTTTCCGAGGAAGCCCGCCGCGTAGGCCTCGCGTACGGCTTCGTGCAGCCGGCGCAGGACGGGTACGACCTCACCGCGCAGATAGATGAAGGCGTGGTGCGCGCGGATCGCGTGACAGGCGATCACGATCCCTTCGATGAGGGAGTGCGGGTTCGCGAAGAGGAGGGGGATGTCCTTGCAGGTCCCCGGCTCCGATTCGTCGGCGTTGACCACGAGATAGTGCGGTTTGCCGTCGCCCTGCGGAATGAACTGCCATTTCATTCCGGTGGGGAAGCCCGCGCCGCCGCGGCCGCGCAGACCGGAGTCCTTGACGTAGGCGATGACGTCGTCGGGGGACATCGCGAGCGCCTTGCGCAGGCCCTCGTAGCCCTCGTGCCGGCGGTAGGTCTCCAGCGTCCAGGACTCGGGCTGGTCCCAGAAGGCGGACAGGACGGGCACGAGGAGCTTCTCGGGGCTGGCCTCTCCCCCGGCCGGCGGCCGGGACGAGCCTCCGTATTCGGCTGCCACGGTCATCACTCCCCCTCCTTAGCGGTGGGCCCGGCCGCATCGTTGCCGCGGGGCGGAGCCCCTTCGTCCGGGGCGGTCGTGGGAGACGGGTGGGCTTCGTCGGAGGCCGAGGTCTCCTGCGGGGCGTCGTGGGAGCTGGGGTGCCCCGCGGGCGCCTGCTCGCCGGGGTGGCCGGCGGGAGGTTCACCGGCGGTGCCCTCCTCGGGCCGGCCGGCCTCGCCGGTACGGGGCGACACGACGTGGTCCACGCCGGTGCCGCGGCCGGGCGCGTCCTCCCCCTTGGCCAGGCGGAGCCCGATCAGCGAGGCGGGCCCGGCGCCTCCGGTGGCGGCGGTGGCGCCCGGCCGCTCGTCGGGGAAGCCGGCGAGGATCCGGGCGGTCTCCTTGAACGTGCACAGCGGCGCACCGCGGGTGGGCCGGGCGGGCCGGCCGGCCCGCAGGTCGTCGACGAGCTGCCGGGCGGACTCCGGTGTCTGGTTGTCGAAGAACTCCCAGTTGACCATCACGACCGGCGCGAAGTCGCAGGCGGCGTTGCACTCGATGTGTTCGAGGGTGACGGCACCGTCCTCGGTGGTCTCGCCGTTGCCGACGCCGAGGTGCTCCTGGAGCTCCTCGAAGATGGCGTCGCCGCCCATCACCGCGCACAGCGTGTTGGTGCAGACCCCGACCTGGTAGTCGCCGCCGGCCTTGCGCCGGTACATGGAGTAGAAGGTCGCCACGGCCGTGACCTCGGCGGTGGTGAGGTCCAACAGCTCGGCGCAGAAACGGATGCCGGTGCGGGTGACGTACCCGTCCTCGGCCTGGACGAGGTGCAGCAGCGGCAGCAGCGCCGAGCGCGGGCCGGGGTAGCGGGCGATCACCTCCTTGGCGTCCGCCTCCAGCCGGGCCCGGACGTCGGCCGGGTAGTCGGGGGCGGGGAGCGCGGGCATCCCCAGACTGGTGGGGCTTGCGGGGGCTCCCTGCGGAGAAGACGCAGTGGTCACCGGTCGACGCCTCCCATCACGGGGTCGATGGACGCGACGGCGACGATGACGTCGGCGACCTGGCCGCCCTCGCACATCGCCGCCATGGCCTGCAGGTTGGTGAAGGACGGGTCGCGGAAGTGCACCCGGTAGGGGCGGGTGCCGCCGTCGCTGACCGTGTGCACGCCCAGCTCGCCCTTGGGTGACTCGACGGCCGCGTAGGCCTGCCCGGGCGGGACCCGGAAGCCCTCGGTCACCAGCTTGAAGTGGTGGATCAGGGCCTCCATCGAGGTGCCCATGATCTTCTTGATGTGGTCGAGGGAGTTGCCCAGGCCGTCCGGGCCGAGCGCCAGCTGCGCGGGCCAGGCGATCTTCTTGTCCGCGACCATCACCGGCCCGGGTTCGAGCCGGTCCAGGCACTGCTCGATGATCCGCAGCGACTGCCGCATCTCCTCCAGCCGGATCAGGAACCGCCC
Source organism: Streptomyces sp. NPDC059649 (assembly GCF_042734445.1). NCBI lineage: Bacteria > Bacillati > Actinomycetota > Actinomycetes > Kitasatosporales > Streptomycetaceae > Streptomyces > Streptomyces sp. NPDC059649. Next base: position 9,173 of record NZ_JBHWDV010000021.1, on the reverse strand, counting down.
GTAGGCGTCGCAGCTGTCGGCGGTCGGGATGTCGAACTCGTAGTCCTCGTAACCGCAGTACGGCTGCGCCTTGCGCAGGTCGTGCGGCAGGCCCGCGGAGCGCACGATCGGCCCGGTGGCGCCGGTGGCCATGCAGCCGGCCAGGTCGAGGTAGCCGATGCCCTCCATGCGGCCCTTGAAGACCGGGTTGCCGGTGGCGAGCTTGTCGTACTCGGGGAGGTTCTTGCGCATCTTCTTGACGAAGGCGCGCACCTGGTCGACGGCGCCCGGGGGCAGGTCCTGGGCCAGGCCGCCGGGCCGGATGTAGGCGTGGTTCATCCGCAGGCCGGTGATCAGCTCGTAGATGTCGAGGATCAGCTCGCGGTCCCGGAAGCCGTAGATCATGATCGTGGTGGCGCCCAGCTCCATGCCTCCGGTGGCGATGCACACCAGGTGGGAGGAGAGCCGGTTGAGTTCCATCAGCAGCACGCGGACGACCGAGGCCCGGTCGGGGATGTCGTCGGTGATGCCGAGCAGCTTCTCCACGGCCAGGCAGTAGGCCGTCTCGTTGAAGAAGGGGGTGAGGTAATCCATCCTCGTGACGAAGGTGGTGCCCTGGGTCCAGGTCCGGTATTCGAGGTTCTTCTCGATGCCGGTGTGGAGGTAGCCGATGCCGCAGCGGGCCTCGGTGACGGTCTCCCCGTCGATCTCCAGGATCAGCCGGAGCACGCCGTGCGTGGACGGGTGCTGCGGCCCCATGTTGACGATGATCCGCTCGTCGTCGGACCTCGCCGCGGACGCCGCGATCTCGTCCCAGTCGCCGCCGGTGACGTTGTAGACGGTGCCCTCGGTGGTCTGCCGGGCGAGCGACTCGGTCGTGTCGAAGTCGCTGGACGTGCGGTGGCCGTTCGGGGAGTGGGAGTGCGGTGCAGTAGTCATCAGCTGTACGACCTCCGCTGGTCGGGAGCCGGGATCTGGGCGCCCTTGTACTCGACGGGGATGCCGCCGAGCGGGTAGTCCTTGCGCTGCGGGAAGCCCTGCCAGTCGTCCGGCATCATGATCCGGGTCAGCGCGGGATGGCCGTCGAAGACCAGGCCGAAGAAGTCGTAGGTCTCGCGCTCGTGCCAGTCGTTGGTCGGGTAGACCGCGACGAGCGAGGGGATGTGCGGGTCCGCGTCCGGCGCGGAGACCTCCAGCCGGATCAGCCGGTTGTGGGTGATCGAGCGCAGGTGGTAGACGGCGTGCAGCTCGCGGCCCTTGTCGCCGGGGAAGTGCACGCCGCTGACGCCGGTACACAGCTCGAAGCGGAGCGCCGGGTCGTCGCGCAGGGTCCGGGCGACCGTGGGCAGGTACTCCCGCTCGATGTGGAAGGTCAGCTCACCGCGGTCGACGACGGTCTTCTCGATGACGTTCTCGGGGACCAGACCCTGTTCATCGAGGGCGCCTTCCAGTTCGTCGGCGATCTCGTCGAAGTCGCCGTACCCGCCCTCGGCGCCGGGCCCGCCGTACGGCCGGGGGGTCGCGCCGGGCAGCCGGACGGTCCGGACCAGGCCGCCGTAGCCGGTGGTGTCGCCGCCGTTGTCGGCGCCGAACATTCCGCGGCGGGTGGCGATCACCTCGCCGGTGTCGTCGCGCTGCGCCGGGACGGCCTCGTCCTGGGCGTTGTCGCCGTGCGGCTCGTCGTCCGGACGCTCGGGGTTCTTCTGCTCACTCACCGCAGCAGCCCCTTCATCTCGATCAGCGGGAGCGCCTTGAGCGCGGCTTCCTCGGCCTCGCGGGCGGCCTGCTGCTGGTTGACCCCGAGCTTGGTGTGCTGGATCTTGTCGTGGAGCTTGAGGATGGCGTCCATCAGCATTTCGGGGCGCGGCGGGCAGCCCGGGAGATAGATGTCGACGGGCACGATGTGGTCGACGCCCTGCACGATCGCGTAGTTGTTGAACATGCCGCCCGAGGAGGCGCAAACCCCCATGGAGATCACCCACTTCGGGTTCGGCATCTGGTCGTAGACCTGCCGCAGCACGGGGGCCATCTTCTGGCTGACCCGGCCGGCCACGATCATCAGGTCGGCCTGCCGCGGGGAGCCGCGGAAGACCTCCATGCCGAAGCGGGCCAGGTCGTAGCGGCCGGCGCCGGTCGTCATCATCTCGATGGCGCAGCAGGCCAGACCGAAGGTCGCCGGGAAGACCGATGACTTGCGCACCCAGCCGGCGGCCTGTTCGACGGTGGTCAGCAGAAAGCCGCTGGGCAGCTTCTCTTCAAGTCCCATGGGTGGCCCCTAGTCCCATTCCAGGCCGCCGCGACGCCACACGTAGGCGTAGGCGACGAAGACGGTGAGCGCGAAGAGGAGCATCTCGACGAGCCCGAACAGTCCCAGGGCGTCGAAGGTGACGGCCCAGGGATAGAGGAAGACGATCTCGATGTCGAAGACGATGAAGAGCATCGCCGTCAGGTAGTACTTGATCGGGAAGCGGCCGCCACCGGACGGATGTGGCGTCGGCTCGATCCCGCATTCGTACGCCTCGAGCTTGGCCCGGTTGTAGCGCCTGGGCCCGACGAGCGTGGCCATGACGACGGAGAAGATCGCAAAGCCTGCCCCGAGGGCTCCTAGTACGAGGATGGGCGCGTAAGCGTTCACCGTCCTCGCTCCCTTCAGTCGACGATGACTGGATGGCGGTCCGCCCGGGCCCGCTCGCCGCCCCTCGGAGATCGTGCACATGTGAGGCAGTTCACAAGCCCGAACCGCCTGCATCTTATGCCTGCTGGTCTGTGATCTGCGACACGGGGGTGAACAACGTCTTTGTGATCTTCACCACCCGGCGAAGGATCATGAAGCCGGATGAGCGGTGATCTTCATACGTGAAGCGCGCGAGTGATCACCAGAGGTGACATTCACACGGGTTACCGCTGGTCAGCGCGGTTTGGCCAATATCAAGTGGTGCCCGCCCAGGGCAAATTGGCACTGGACTCCCTCAACTGATATAGGCGGCCTGCCCCGTGGCGGCGCCCCGCTCGCGATCCGCGCGCGACCCGTTCCCGAGCCCACCGTGATCGCCGGCGCGTGCCCGCGTTCACGAACTCCGGCCGCGGTCGGGTCACGGGGACATAACGGCGCGGATCACGGGAACATAACGGACACTCAAGAGTGACCTATCCCACGCTATTTCGTGCACTAAGTCCTTGACGCCCGGGAAGCCTTGGCGTGGCGCATGGGGAAGTGGTAGGCCCGCCCCGAACCCCTACGGACCCTCAAATGCCGTGCGTAGGAACATGATCGCGGAATCCGGACATCACGCCGGCGGAACTGCGGGCGGCGAAAAGTCCCTTATGTTCGTCGCGTACACGACAAGTGTGGCGGACTGCACTCTTCTTGGCAGCAACCAGCGGCTCCTGATAGCCGTTGGGCCATGTCCCCGAACGCACACATACCCAGCCACCGGAAGCCCCGCCGCCCTTCCGCGTCCTCCCGGGCGCTGCGCGCGGGTGTGACCGGTGGCTTCCTCACCCTCGCGGTGACCGGCGCGACCGTGCCGGCCAACGCCGCGGAAAAGCCCGTCTCCGAAACGCAGGAGCTGCCGACGATCACGACGGCGCTGGCGACCAGCGCCGCCAAGAGCGCCGACACCGCCGAGCAGGTCGCGTTCAACTACGAGCGCCAGGCGCTCCAGGACAGTGCCTTCTCCAGGGCCGCCAAGGCAGCGGAGAAGCACAAGGCCGAGGCCGTGAAGAAGGCCAAGGCGGAGGCGAAGAAGAAGGCCGAGGCGGCCCGCAAGGCCAAGGAGGCCGCCCAGGCCCGGGCCTCGCGCTCCGCCGAGCGGACCACCCTGTCGGCGACCTCCCACGCCACCGGCTCCACCGCCACCCTCGTCTCCTTCCTCAAGGCGCAGCTGGGCAAGGCGTACGTCCTGGGAGCCAGCGGCCCCTCCTCGTACGACTGCTCCGGCCTGACCCAGGCCGCCTTCAGCCAGATCGGCATCGACCTGCCGCGCGTGTCGCAGGACCAGTCGACCCGGGGCACCCAGGTCGGCCTCGACAACCTCCAGGTCGGCGACATCCTCTACTGGGGCAGCGCCGGCAGCGCGTACCACGTGGCCGTCTACGTCGGTGACGGCAAGTTCATCGGCGCCCAGAACCCGAGCACCGGCATCGTCGAGCGCCCGCTCAGCTACGACATGCCGACCGGCGCGGTGCGCGTCCTGTAGGACCCCGGCCGGCTCATCGGTTCCGGCAGGACGCCGGGACCAGCACGCACGAGGACCGCCTCTCCTTCGGGAGGGGCGGTCTTCTGCGTTTCCCCGGAGGGGTGGCAGTTGTCCCGAATTCGGGTCGGTCGTCTGGTTGGCGCCGTCACCGATGAGCGGATCGCGCCGTCACCGATGGGCGGTCCGCGCCGTCACCCAAGGCGGACCGTGCCCACCCCGAAGGGCCGTGCCCGCCGTCACCCAAGGGCCGCGCCCGCCGTTGCATCTCTCGCCATGTCCGTACCCCGCACCCGGGCACGAGAGAGGGATTCCGCGCACCGATGACCATGCGCCTGAGCACCCGTACGACGACCCATACGACGCCCCGTACGACCACCCGCCCGACCACCGGCACGACGCCCCCGCGTACCACCCGCCACCCCGGCCACCGACTCGCCGGCCGGGCCGCCACCGCCGCCGCCCTCGCCACCGCCCTCGGCCTGGGCGCCGTGCCCGCCGCCGCGACCGCCGCCGGCACGGACCACGGCGGCTGGCACCAGGACGGCCTGTCGCTGAACGCCGCCGACAACAAGAAGGTGGACGCCTTCGTGGCCCGCGCCCGCCGCGCCGAGCGCTCCATCAGCCCCCAGGTGCGCGCCGCCGCCAAGATCAGCCACGCCGAACTCGTCGGGTTCGACCACCGCCTGAAGTCACCGGACTCGCTGAAGCGGAAGGTCGCCACCGCGATGCGGGAAACCCCGGGACGGACCGTCGACGAGTCGCTCGGCAAGATCAACGACGCGGTCCGGTTCACGCTCCAGTGGCCCGACGCGAAGTACAGCCAGGGCGTCACCACCGCCTCCGCACTGCTGTCCGCCTGGGGCAACGACTCCACCCGCTGGTCCAACACCTGGCACCGCGCCACCGGCTACAAGGCGATCAACTCCGCCTGGCGCGCCCCCCGCTCCCACCAGCTCTTCGAGGTCCAGTTCCACACCCCGCAGAGCAAGGCCGCCCAACTGGAGACCCACAAGCTGTACGAGGAGCAGCGGCTGCCCAACACCCCGCCCGAGCGGGTCCGCGAGCTCCAGCAGAAGCAGGACGCGATCTTCGCGGCGGTGCCGGTCCCGCCCGGCGCGGAACGGCTGACCGCCCCGACCCGCCGGCTCTCCCCGGACCCGGCCCGCCGCCTGCCGGACCCGAACCGGAACCCTGAGCCGAACCGGAAATCTGAGCCGAGCCGGGACCCGAACGGCGAACCGAGCCCGAGCCAGAGCCCGAGCCTCGATCCGGTGAACTCGCACTGAATTGCCCCCACTCGGGGATGGCTCGGGGCTGATTCCGGGGATGGCTCGGGGCTGATTCCGGGGATGGCTCGGGGCTGATTCCGGGCTCATTCAGGGGCTCACTCAGGGGCTCAGGGATGTTCCGCTGACGGAACGAGCCGGCCGGGGCCCCGCGCCCCGGCCGGCTCGCGTACGCGGACCACCGCGTTGCCCGCGTCCCCCGCGTCACCCCTTCACAAAGGCCAGCACATCCGCGTTGAGCTGCTCGTGGTGGCTGGCGTAGATGCCGTGCCCGGCCGTCGGGTACTCCTCGTACACCGCCCCGGGGATCAGCCCGGCGGTCCGCCGGCCGGTGAGCTCCACCGGGGCCGACATGTCGGCCGCGCCGTGGACGACCAGCACCGGAACGTCGATCTCCGGCAGCGTGGCCCGCTGGTCGTTGAACAACGACTCCCGCTGCGCCTGGAGCGTCGCCCAGGGCGAGGCCGACAGGCACTGCGCCAGGGTGTGTTCCACCAGGGCCGGGGAGACGTCGTTGCCCAGGTGGGTGGCGAAGAACGCCTGCGCCTGACGGGTCAGCCACTTGGGCCGGTCCCGCCGCAGCTCCGCCATCGTCGCCGCCACCGCCGGCTCCGGCACGCCGTCCGGGTTGTCGTCGGTACGGGCCAGCAACGGCAGCATCGCCGCGATCAGCACCGCCCGGCGGACCCGCCCCGAGCCGTGCCGCGCCAGATAGCGGGTGATCTCCGCGCCGCCCAGGGAGTGCCCGATGAGGGTGACGTCCCGCAGGTCGAGGTGGTCGAGCAGCGCGGCCAGGTCGTCAGCGGTGGAGTCGATGTCGTACCCGCCGGAGGGCCGGTCCGAACGGCCGTGCCCGCGCCGGTCGAACGCCACACAACGGAAGCCGTTCTCCGCGAAGAACGGGAGCTGGTACTCCCACATCTCGGTGTTCAGCATCGAGCTCGCCACGAACACCAGCGTCTCGCCCGTGCCGTACTCCTCGTACCAGAGCTGCGTACCGTCGTGCGTCTCGAAGAACATGCCGCTTCCTCCCCGCTGTGAGCGGCCCTGCCGCCCGTTTCCTTGACGCCCACAAGCTTCGCGGCAGGCCCCCGACGGCTCAATTACCCGTGAGGTCATGTGGCCCCGAGGTCAGGTGGCCATCAGGTCAGGTGGCCATCAGGTCAGGGTGGGCGCGCCATGACCCCAGGGATGGCCACCACGGGAGTTCCCGGGTGTCACCAGCCCGCGCCGGCCGGCTGCCGGGTCGTGGCGTTGAGCCGGTTGAAGAGGTTGGTGATGCCGATCGTCAGGACGAGCGCGGCCAGCTGCTTCTCGTCGAAGTGGTCGGCGGCCGCGTCCCACACCGTGTCCGGCACCGGGTCCGAGCTGTCGGCGAGCCGGGTCGCCGACTCCACCAGGGCCAGCGCCGCCCGCTCCTCGTCCGAGAAGTACGGCGCCTCCCGCCAGGCCGCCACCGCGAACAGCTTGTCGTCGCTGATCCCCGCCTTACGGGCGCTCTTCACACCCCCGTCGACGCAGAAGCTGCACCCGTTGATCTGGCTGGCCCGCAGATGCACCAGCTCCAGCACCTCCTCGGACACCCCGCCCGCACGCGTCGCCTTGACCACGTCGAGAAGCGGCTGCATGGCCTCCGGAATGACCACCGCGGGGTTCTTCATACGTGCGTCCATCACTGCTCTCCTCAAGGGATCGGCGGAACAACCTTCGTCACCGCACTGACGGATCCCGCCCGGAGAATGTGACAGGAGAAGGCGACAGGGCGGCGCGGAAACAGTTTCCGGCCGCCCTGAGGCACCTCGCGATCGTGGTTGCCCTGAGGCACCTCGCGATCGCGGTCGCCGCCGCGCTACGACTTCGGCGCGACCTTGGTAATGCCGCGTTAGCAGGCATACTGAGGTTCGCAAGGGGGTTCGAGTGACGATAGGGACATTCGCAGGTCAGACAGGGGGACACAGAACGCTCGTCGGTCTGCGCGGTGGGCTCTACGCCCGGAAGAGCGCATACCGAGGGAAAGTCGCGAACAAGGGCCGTTCGGTCCGCGAGCAGCTCGACGCCGGCCAGGCGGACGCTGACCGCGACGGTGTCCGGATCATTGAGAGGTTCATCGACGACGACCGATCCGCCTCGACGTACCGCCAGAGAGAGCGCGAAGACTTCGAGCGGATGATCGAGTGGATCGAGGGCGGCAAGCTCGACATCGTGTACGCGTGGGCATCCACGCGCCTGCAACGAGACATCGCCGTATACGCCCGGCTGCGCGACGCCTGCGCCGCGAACGGTGTGCTCTGGTGCTACGGCGGAAAGGTCTACGACCTCAGCAACGCCGACGATCGATTCCGCACCGGTCTCGACGCGCTGCTCGGCGAGCGCGAGGTCGACGAGATGCGCAAGAACGTACTCCGGTCGTTGCGAGCGAACGCCGTGAACGGCCGACCGCACGGACAGCGCGCCTACGGGTACCGACGCGTCTATGACCCCCACACTCGGGAGCTGCTCCGTACGGAGTTGGAGCCGGACGAGGCGAAGATCGTTCGTGAGATCTGCCGATGCGTCGCAGCGGGCGAGGCGTACGCGGTGATTCGGCGAAAGCTCAACCTGCGAGGGGTCACGCCGCCTGCTCGCGAATGGCGGAAGGAACAGATCAGGCGCCTGGCGGAGTGGCACGAGGACCTGCCGGAAAACGCCGAGCTGCACCCTGATTGGGTGCGGCGCATCGCCGATCACGTCGACCTACGGGACGAGGCCCGTGAACGGTTGGCGGCCGGCGAGCAGCCGCTCGACATCGCTCGCGACTTCAACGACCGAGGCGAGCCCCTGCTGCTCGCAAGGTGGCACGCGGCCACGATCGTTGACTACGCCAGCGACCCCCGGTACTTGGGCGCGCGGACGCACCATGGGCAGGTGACCGCCGAGGACGCGTGGCCGCAGATCGTCTCGAAGGCCACGCATGTCCGGTGTCTGGCGATCATCGCCGAGCGGAAGGGGAAGAAGCACAATTCCCGCCCCGGCAAGGCCGTCAACTGGCTTTCCGGCTCCATGAAGTGTGACGTCTGCGGTGTGGAGGTTGGATCGGGGCGCAACAAGTACGGCCCTTACTACCGCTGCATGCAACCGGCCGTCGAGGGGCTGCACGAGGGCAAGGGTTACCACGTGTCCGGCAAGACGAGTGACGTCGACCCGTTCGTAGAGAAGAAGTTGTTCGAGTGGTTGTCGTCGCCGTCGTTCGTGGCCGCGTTCAACCGGGACGACGCCGAGGCCATGAAGCAGCTCGACGAGGCCGAGGCCGAGGTCAAGGTGCTCCGCGCTCGGCTCAAGGAATTCCAAGATCGCGCGATCGCCGGCACGCTGTCGGCCGACAGCCTCGCGGCGGTCGAGGCTGGACTGCTACCCAAGATCAAGGACGCTGAGACGAAGGCAAACGCCCTCAAGGCACCCTCCGTTGTCCGGGATCTCGTGGCGGCGACGCCCGACGAAGTGGCTGCGGCCTGGAGCCGCATCGCGATCGCTCAGCGCCGACTCGTCGCCGAGGCGCTGCTCGACGTCCGCCTCAAGAAGGGCGCCAAGGGCGGCACGGTACCGATCGAGCAACGGCTGTCGGTCCTGCCGAAGCGGCCCGCGCAGCGCGAGCTCGTCAAGGCCGCTTAGCGCGCAGACCAGCAGGGGGGGGCGGGGGGCGGGGCGGGGGGCCCCCCGGGGGTTTTGGTGA